>CAYPQR010000459.1:0-2921 GCA_964412865.1 uncultured Intrasporangiaceae bacterium | reverse complement strand
GGGTGCAGCGGCGGGCAGAGCGCGTCGTATGTGCCGCGGTGTGCCCGCTCGGGTCCGGTGGCGGGGTGCAGCGGCGGGCAGAGCGCGTCGTATGTGCCGCGGTGTGCCCGCTCGGGTCCGGTGGCGGGTGCGGCGGCGGGTAGAGCGCGTCACCCGTTGACGCTGAACGTCCCCATCGCCTCGAGCACCGACCGGATGAGCGGCACCTCGTGGGTGCGATAGACGCCCGTGCCGCCCAGGTGGGCGAGCACGGCGAAGAAGCCCTCGGCACTGCGGAAGCGGTCTTCGAAGATGTCGAAGGCGTGGGGGAGAGCGTGCATGATCGGCAGGCCCAGGCGGCGCAACCGGAAGCTGTGCAGCAGTGCCGCTGCCTGGTATTGCGCTCGCGCCTGCGCGTCGTCGAGGCTGAACCCGAAGCCGACTCCGGGGTCGACGATCAGGTCGGTCACGCCCGATTCGCGCGCGTGGGTGATCCGATGCTCGAACTGCGCTGCCATGCGCGGCATCTGGTCGAGCGTCACGTCGTGGTCGTGGATCTCGCGCGCGTGCGGCCCGAGCACGTGGCACAGCACGACCGTCGCGCGGTGCTCGCCGGCGAGCGCGAACATCTCGTCGTCGTGGTGCGAGCCGCTGAGGTTGAGCACGCACGCCCCGGCCTCGAGGGCGGCCCGGGCGACGGCGACGTCGTAGGTCTCGACGGACACCGCGATGCCATCGGCGGCGAGTCGTTCGATCACCGGCACGAGCAGCCGCTGCTGGCCGTCGTCGTCGACACTCGCGGCGGTCGGGACAGTGGATTCGGCGCCGAGATCCACCACGTGCGCACCCTGCGCGACATGCACGTGGGCCTTGCGGATCGCGGCCTCGGTGCTGACCGCGATGCTCTCCCGGTATGCGGAGTCCTGCGACAGATTGACCACGCTCATGATCACGGGTTCGCGATCGGTGTCGAACGTCCGCTCACCCAGTCGCAGCGGCGCCACCGGATGGCCGAGGTCGTCCGCGTGGTCGGCGGCCAGTCGTGCCAGATCCTGGAGGGTGATCATCGGCTCGGCGCCAGGTAGCGCATCATCAGCGTGTCGTCGCCCTGCAGCACGTGCGCCAGCCGGTATGTGGCGACATACGGCAGCACCGTCGTCGTCGGTGACGCCGAGGTGCCGGCGAACAGCGGGGTGAGGGTGATGTCGGCCTCGTCGACGACACCGGCATCGACGAGGTCACGCAACAGTCGCGGCCCGCCCTCGCACAGGATGCGTCGCAGGCCCCGGTCGATCAGAGCCCCGACGAGAGCCCCGGGGGTGACCTGCGGCAACGTGATGACCTCTGCGTGTTCGCGTGCGGTCGCCAGACGGTCGGGGTCGGCGTCGGCGGGTGTGATCACGATCGGTCGTTCGGTGGACTCGGACCAGAGCGGCAGGTCCCACGGCAACTCCAGCGAGCCGCTCACGATCGCCACGACCGGGGCGGAGCGCTGCCCCTGTGCCGCTCGGCGAGCGGCGTCCTGCGATCGTGCCCGCATCGGCGTGTAGCGCTCGGCGCGCAGGGTGCCGCTGCCGATGAGCACGACGTCGGCATAACGGCGCACCGCCGAGAACACGACCTGGTCGGCGCCGGACGACACCGTGCCGCTCACTCCGTCGTACCCGGCCGCTGCCCCGTCGAGCGTGGTGACCATCATCGCCCTCACCCACGGGCCGGATTCGGGCCATGGGTAGGCATGAGCCACCTCGTCGTCGCTCAGGCTCGCCCCGGTGAGGTCGTTGCCGTAGATCATCTGGAGGCTGTCCACCTGCCGAACATATGACAGTCGCCGTCGGTGGTCGGGAAGTGGGGCACACCCGACCACATCTATTCGCCCCCTGCGGTGGATGAGGGTCAGTGCAGGTAGGACGCCCCGTTGAAATCGACGATCGCGCCCGAGGCCCACTCGGCGCCCGGCTGCGCCAGGGTGATGACCGCCGCCGCGACCTCCTGTGGTGTCGCCACCCGCCCGAAGGGGCTCTGGGCGCGCACGGCATCGCCCTCCGGTCCGTCGAGCACGGCCGCCCCCATGTCGGTGGCGATGAAACCCGGCGCGATGCCGACGCATCCGATGCCGTGCGGTGCCAGGGCGACCGCGAGCGACTGGGTCATCGCGTGGACCCCGGCCTTGCTCGCGCCGTACGCCGGCACCTGCGGCTCGCCCCGGTAGGCGCCGCGCGACCCGACCGTGACGATGCGCCCCCGGGGCAGGCCCGCAGCGGGATCGACCTGCAGCATGTGCCGTGCGACGAGGTAGGTGGCGTTGGCCGTGCCCAGCAGGTTGACGTCGGTGGTGCGGCGCCAGCCCTGCACCCATTCTTCGTATGACGAGTGCTCGACGCTCAGGTCGAGTCGGCGCCCCTGCGTGGCCTGGTCCTCGGCGAACAACGCCGCGTTGTTGACCAGCACGTCGATCCGCCCGAGTGCGGAGGCCGCCTCCTCGACGAGATGCTCGACCTGCTGCGGGTCGGCCAGGTCGCCCTGCACCACGGCGTGCCCGTCGCCCTCGAGCCCGGCCGCCACGGCCTCGGCCTCGGCACGCGAGGAGCGGTAGTGCACGGCGACCCGGTCGCCGCATTCGGCTGCGAAGAGGCGGGCCACTTCGGCGCCGACTCCTCGCGACGCTCCGGTGACCAGGATGCCGCGGCGAGGCGATGTGGACGGGTGAGAGATCGTCATACCGATCATCGTGGCAGACGGCATCCTTGTTCCGTTCGGTGACAAGAATGCGGTGTCACGACC
Source organism: uncultured Intrasporangiaceae bacterium (assembly GCA_964412865.1). Taxonomy (GTDB): domain Bacteria; phylum Actinomycetota; class Actinomycetes; order Actinomycetales; family Dermatophilaceae; genus Leekyejoonella. The sequence goes on along the minus strand of CAYPQR010000459.1, from coordinate 158 downwards.
GGTCGGACGACACTCTTGTTCCGCTCGATCGTCAGGACGCGGAGCCCCCGCGCGTCATTCGCCGACGGCTTCACGCAGGTCGGCGGGCGGGACGGCGGGACGGGGTGCGATGGGTACGACGGTGTGACGGTCGTCGGTCGTGGCCTGCTCGGACCGGC
>CAYPQR010000458.1:0-2926 GCA_964412865.1 uncultured Intrasporangiaceae bacterium | reverse complement strand
CATCGAATATCCGGGCCTGATCTGGGTGAAGGACCCGGTCGACTTCGAGACCGGTGAGCGCACGAGTGCTCGGCCGCGCATGGAGCATCACGAAGACTGCTGGCATCTCAGGGACGACGACGGCCGGCCGATCGGGCCGCCGCCGTATCGCGTCTGAGGACCAGATGCAGATCAGCTAGTCGGAGCGACCTGCCCGAGTCGCGCAATCAGCTGAAGCTGCTCACCGCCTCCTCATCCGCCTCCTCGGGAGCGACCGTGATGACCGGCTTGCTCTCGGACAGCTTCGGCAGACGTCCACCGGACTGCATGTGCAGAGTGAAGACGTCCGGCCGCGAGTAGTGGCCGACCGGATCGGCGGCATTCTTGGCCGCCAGGATCATGCCGTAGTCGAGGTCGGCATACAGAATGCCCTCCTCGGTCGGCGGCAGCGGCGTCGCCAGGTCGCGACCATCCGGCCCATAGATCCGCGTATGACCGCCGCCGAGGCTGAGCAGCTGCTTCTTCATCTCGGTGTCGGCGAAATGCTCCTGCGTGGCGGCACCGATCACGCCACACGCGGCTAGGACGAAGCACTGCCCTTCGACCGCATATTGCCGGGACGCTCCGGTGTTCACCTCCGGGCCGAGGGCGAAGGCGGCGCCCTCGAAGAGGGAGAAGCTGGGCCAGCTGGCGAAGTGCAGTTGCTCGCCTTGGGCGTACATCGCGTATTTGGTCAACGGTTGCAGGTGCTCCCAGCAGTTCAGCGCGCCGACCCGGCCCACCGGTGAGTCGACCACCGTGACGTCCGAGCCGTCGCCGTCCCCGAACTGGGTGCGTTCGACGTGGGTCGGCTTGAGCTTCCGACGGACGATCAAGGGTGTGCCTGTGCCGTCGATCACCGCCTGCGCCATGTAGAGCGACCCGCCGTCCCGCTCGCTGAAGCCGAACCCGATGGTGATGCCGAGGTCCCGCGCCGCGGCCTCGATGCGCTGCCACTGGTCGTCGCCGACCTCGATCGAGTTCGTGGAGTACTGGACCAGGTATTGGCTCTGCCACGCGACCGAGTCCAGCCACAGGAACCACGGATAGCCCGGGATCCAGGTCTCCGGGAAGGCGACAACCTCGGCGCCGTTGTCCTTGGCCTGCGTGGCGTAGTCGATGAGCTTGTCGACGCCTCCTTCGACATCACCCCAGACCGATTCGGCTTGGACTGCAGCAGCTCGGAACTGCTTGGTGTAATCCGTCATGTCGTGCTCCTCGGGACGTGCGGACCCGCTCTGGCCGGGTGCTCTGCCGACACCGTAGAAGGGAAGCAGACGGAGGCGCCCGGCCAAATACGCACGACTTCCGACGAAACGCGCACGCGATGGGGCTCGGAGCGAATCATTGTCAGCGCGCCGCGCAGCGACCTATGCTTCATCGTGTCTCACATCGCGGTCACGTCGACGGCAGCGTGGGCGGATGCGTGCAGTTCCGCCTTCGTTCCGCTGCGCGTGCGCTCCGCGTCGGATCGGTTCAGCGCGAATCTGACTCAGCACGCGCTGAGCGCCGAAGTGACCGTCACGCGGGTGACGAGTGGCGCCTCCGAGGTCTACCGCAGCGACCGCGTGATCGCCGAGCACCCGCGGGACGACCTGATCGTGTCGCTGCATCGCGCCGGAACCGGCACTGTCACACAACATGATCGTCGGGCGCGGCTCCGAGCCGGGTCCGCCGCGATGTATGACGCCGCGTCGCCATACACACTGAGCTTCCCGACACCGATCAGCGAGACCGTGCTGCAGCTACCACGACGGGCCATCCGTCCGCACAGCACCACACTCGCAGACCTGACCGCGCGCCGGCTCCCCGAGGGAGCCCCGCTGCGAGCGCTGATCGCGCTGGCCGAAACCGTCGACCCCGGATCCGCGGCTCCGACGAGGCTCGGGAGCACACACATCGCCGACGCAATGATCAGCCTGCTCATGGCAATCGCGTCCGCGGAGGAAGCCGCTCCACTCGACGCTCCGCTGCTCGCCGTCACCGTGCAGCGCTTCATCGGCGACAACCTCGCCGACCCCACACTGTGCCCCGAGAGCGTCGCGGCGGCCCACCACATCTCACTGCGGTTGCTGCAGAAGCTTTTTGCAGCGGAGAACGACTCGCCGGCCGCCTACATACGTCGTCGACGGCTGAAGTCGGCGCGTCGTCTCCTCTTGGAGGGCGCACCCGTCGGGCGCGCAGCACACTTGTCCGGGTTCCGCGATCCCGACACCTTCGGTCGCGCGTTCAAACGCGAGTTCGGGACGGCACCGTCCGCGATGAAGGGCGCGAATACAGCGTCCGCGACCCCGAGGGCCACCCGTGGTCATTCCAGACACCACTGACCGAACTCGAAGGACAGGAGATGCCATGAACGACCTCACTCCATACCTGTGCGTCGCCGACGCCCGAGCGGCCATCGAGTGGTATGCCGCCGCGCTGGGCGCCGAAGTCACCTACGAGCCGGTGATCATGGACGACGGGCGAGTCGGGCACTGCGAGCTGGCCATTGGGCAAGCACGCTGGATGATGTCCGACCCGTTCGACTCGGCCGGGGTGGCCCCGCCCGACCCAGACCGAGGCAGCGCGGTGTCGCTGCACCTGACCGTCGACGACGTCGACGCGGCAGCCGCCCGGGTGAGCGCCACCGGCACCGCCATGACACGAGGACCCGAGGACAGCCCGCCCGCCGGCAGAGTGGCAGTGTTCACCGATCCGTTCGGCCACCGCTGGTTCCTGAACCAACCACTCGACGCCTGACCCCACGCACGCCGCCTCTCGCGCCGCGCGTCGCCGGAACCCCGGTGGAACCGCACTTGTTCCGAGTGTTGGCCTTCCCTGACGTGTCATCCCAGATCAAAACTCGGAGAAAGTCCCGCCCGTCGATCGGGGCGGACACGAGTCCCTGACCTGCCAGACTGGCAGT
>CAYPQR010000457.1:0-2941 GCA_964412865.1 uncultured Intrasporangiaceae bacterium | reverse complement strand
TCGTCGGACAGCGGAAGGGTGTTGGTCACGATGACTTCTCGCGCGCACGACTTCTGCAGCCGCTCGACCGCCGGCCCTGAGAAGATCGCGTGGGTCGCGGCGATGACGACGCTGTCGGCGCCGTCCTTCATCAGGGCCTCAGCGGCGTGGCAGATCGTGCCTCCACTGTCGATCATGTCGTCGACCAGAATGCAGGTGCGCCCCTCGACCTCGCCGATGACGCGGTTGGCGATGCTCTGGTTGGGCCGCGTCACATCGCGCGTCTTGTGGATGAACGCCAGCGGGACGCCGCCCAGGTGCTTCGACCACGACTCGGCGACCTTGATGCGGCCGGCATCCGGAGAGACGACGGCGAGCCGCTCGTCGGCATACCGGCCGCGGACGTGGTCGATGAGGATCGGCCGGGCATGCAGGTGGTCCACCGGGCCGTTGAAGAACCCCTGGATCTGGTCGGTGTGCAGGTCGACCGTCATGAGCCGGTCGGCACCCGCGGACTTGAACAGGTCGGCCATCAGCCGGGCCGAGATGGGCTCGCGGCCGCGCGACTTCTTGTCCTGCCGGGCATACCCGTAGAACGGGGTCACGACCGTGATCCGCTTGGCCGAGGCGCGCTTGAGCGCATCGACCATGATCAGGTGCTCCATGATCCACTTGTTGATGGGCGCCGTGTGGCTCTGGATGACGAATGCGTCGCAGCCGCGCACAGATTCGTCGAAGCGCACATACATTTCGGTGTTGGCGAAGTCGTAGGCCTGGGTCGGCACGAGCGTCGTGCCGAGACCTTCGACGACCTCCTGCGCCAGCTCAGGGTAGGCCCGCCCCGTGAAGACCATCATGTTCTTCTCGGTGGTGCGCTTCATACCGCTCATTTATCGAAAGTCCTTCTCGTCCTTGTCGTCGGTGCGTGGAGCCGTTTGAGCCTCGGCGTCGAGGGCGGCCTGGTGTGCTGCGCTGCCGGGGAAGCGCCGCGCGACCCATCCGTCGAGATTGCGCTGCTGGGCGCGGGTGACGGCGAGCTGCCCGGGCCCGACGTCCTTCACGATGGCCGAGCCGGCACCGATGTAGGCACCGTCGGCGATGGAGCGGGGCGCGACGATCACGCTGTTGCTGCCGACGAACGCATGGGCGCCGACATTGCTGTGATGCTTGGTGACCCCGTCGTAGTTGGCGAAGATCGTGCCGGCGCCGATGTTGACGCCGGGGCCGAGCGTCGCGTCGCCGCAGTAGCTCAGGTGCGGCACCTTGGACCCGTCGCCGATCTGCGCGTTCTTCGTCTCGACGAAGCCGCCGATCTTGCCGCCGGTGCCGAGGCTGGTGCCCGGCCGCAGATAGGAGAACGGGCCGACGGTGGCGTCCGGCCCGATGACGGCCAGCTCGGCCTGGGTGCGCACGACGCGGGCGCCGTCGGCGACCTCGGTGTCCTTCAGCGTCGTGTCGGGCCCGATCGTGCAGTCGGCGCCGATCGTCGTCGCGCCGACGAGCTGCGTGCCGGGCTGCAGGACGGTGTCACGCCCGACGGTGACCTCGACGTCGACCCAGGTCGTGGCCGGGTCGATGACGACGACGCCGTCCTCGACCATGAGCCGGCGCAGGGTGCGCGCGTTGAGCTCCTTGCCCAGCCGCGCCAGCTGCGCCTTGTCGTTGACGCCCTGGATCTGCCAGCTGTCGTCGACGATGTGCGCGGCGACCCGCCCGCCGGCCTCACGAGCCAGCGCGACGACGTCGGTCAGGTAGCGCTCGCCCTGCACGTTGTCGGTGGTCAGCCGGCCCAGGCACTGCCTGAGCACCGTGGCGTCGAAGGCGTAGATCGCCGAGTTGATCTCGGTGATGTTGAGCGCGTCACGGAACTCGGTCCCCTCGTCGAAGGCACGCAGCGCGTCCTTGTGCTCGATGATGCCGCGCACCACGCCGGCCGAGTCGCGCAGGACACGGCCATACCCGGTGGGGTCGTCCACGTGGGCGGTCAGCACGGTCACGGCGTTGCGCTCGCGCTCGTGGCGCTCGGTCAGCGCGAGCAGCGCATCCGTGGTCAGCAACGGCGTGTCGCCCGTCGTGACGAGCACGGTGCCCTCGAGGTCGTCGGGCAGGGCGGCCAGGGCGCATTCGGTCGCCCGGCCCGTGCCGTCGATGTCGTCCTGGTCGGCGATGATCGCATCGGGCCAGACCTGCGTCACCTCGGCGGCGACGTCGTCACGATGGGCCCGCACGGTCACGGCCACGTGTGTCGCCTCGGTCTGCGCGGCAGCCCGCAACGCGTGCCCGATCAGGGTGCGCCCGCCGATGCGATGCAGCACCTTTGCTCTCGACGACTTCATGCGGGTGCCGTCGCCTGCGGCAAGGACGATGACGGCAGAGGGAATTGCGCTCACGCGTGACTCTCCTGGAGTTCGGCGGACGGGCGGACGGCCCGACCATGCATGCTACCTGCCGGTCGCAGCCGCTCCGAAACCGGCGACCCAGCGGCCCCGGCCGGTCAGGCCGTGGGCGCGTCCACCCGCAGCGTGCACGCCCGCGCCTCCGCGCTGAGCATGGCATCCATCGAGGACTGGGGCGCCCCGGCATACTTGCGCAGCAGCTCGTCGTCGATCCGGGCCTGCACCGCGTCGTCGGCCGGTATGTGGGACGTCGTCACCGCCTCGCGCGGCGGCGCCAGCGCGGCCTCCCTGTCGCGCTCGGCGATCTGCCCGTCGCACAGCGCGAAGGCGACGGGGCGCCCCGCACGCACGTGCTTGTACCACCAGGAGTCCGCGCCGAACGCCGACCGAAGGTAGGGCACGCCGTCCACGACCATCGCCCAGATCGGCGTCGCGATCGGCTCGCCGTTCGCCCGGGTCGTCACGACCGCAACCACCTGCGTCTCATCCAGCAGCTGCACGACGTCGTCAAAGCCCATGACCGTGCAAGCCCACCTGCCGGGCGCCTATTCCCAGGAGTCGTCGGC
>CAYPQR010000456.1:0-2945 GCA_964412865.1 uncultured Intrasporangiaceae bacterium | reverse complement strand
CAGGACATCGACGTCGTCGTCGAGGTGGATGCGCGGTTCGTCGCGAGCTCGTGAGCCACAGGGCGGCTGAGTCGGCGGCCCGCAGCCCTCGGCCCTGGAGCACCGCGGGGCAATCCGCGGGTGACTCCGACGGCATACGACGGGCGCGGCATGAGCCGGCGCTCCCGAGGGTGGTGGTCCGGATCCCACGATGACGCGGCTCTGGCAGGTGCTCGCGGCTGTGGGCAGGGTCGAAACATGACGACACAGATCACGCGGCCGAGCGCCGGCCGCTGGACAGACACCATTCACCAGTTCGACCTGGAGACCCGCGCCGGGGGAGTGCCGCTCAGGATGGCCGAACGGGACCGAACCCGTCCGTTCCTCCTGCTTCACGGAGGTGCCGGCCCGGCATCGGTCACCGCCTTCGGCGATCTACTGGCCTCGCGCGAATTCACCCGTGTGCTCGTGCCGACTCATCCCGGGTTCGATGGCACACCCAGACCCGAGCACCTCGCAGGCGTGCGAGATCTCGCCGAAACGTATGCGGCGGCGCTCGACCGCCTCGACGTCTGGGACGTCACCGTTGTCGGCAACTCCCTCGGTGGCTGGGTCGCGGCCGAACTCGCGCTGCTCGGCAGCCCCCGCGTCAGCGGCGCGGTGCTCATCGATGCGGTCGGCGCCGTCGTCGAGGGCGAACCCGTTCAGGACATCCGCACGTTGACGCCGAGTGACCTCCTGGAGCTGTCGTTCGCGGATCCCTCTCGTGCTACGCCCGATCCGGGTGCGCCTGTGCCCTCGCCCGACCTCGTGCGGGCAAACCTGGCGGCGCTGCTCGCATACGGCGGAGACGCCATGGGCGACCCCACGCTGCTGCAGCGCCTGCATGGACTCGAGCTCCCGGTCCAGGTCATCTGGGGCTCGGCCGACCGGATCGTGTCGCCTGCCCACGGCAAAGCCCTTGCGAGCGCCATCCCCGACGCCGAGTTCACCGTCATCGACGACGCCGGCCACCTACCGCAGATTGAGGCGCCGGAGCAGTTGCTGGGAGTCATCCGAGACCTCGGGGAGCAACTGTGAGCGCGCAGAGCATGGGCGGGGCGACACCGATGCCGGACGACGGCGCCTTCCACCACTTGAGCGTGACCCGGCTCGCGCACTCGTGCCACCTGATCGAGATCGGCGGTGCGACGATCCTGACGGACCCGTGGTTCACCTTCACCGCCACCTACGATCCGGGGGAGCGAATGGACGTCACAGTCGATGAGCTTCCCGCTCTCGACGCGGTCGTCATCACCCACGAGCACTATGACCATTGCGACCTGGATGCGTTGGCGGCATACCGCGATCGGGCAGTGCCGATGATCGCTCCCGGCACGGTGGTCGACCGTGCGCGGTCTCTCGGCTTCACCGATGTCCGGATGCTCGAGGCATGGGATGCCACGACCATTCCAGGTCCGGATGGGGATGTGACGGTCACCGCCGCGCCGGGCAAGCACGGGGTGCACGAGGTGACGTATGTGCTGCAGGGAGGGGGACGCACCGCCTACTTCGGCGGCGACACCCTCTATGTACGTGAGCTTGACCAGTTGCCAGAACGTTTCGGCCGATTCGATCTGGCGCTTCTGCCGACCAACGGCCTCTGCATCCGGCCCGCGAACATGAAGCAGGTCGTCATGGATGCGCGGCAGGCGGCGCAGCTGACCGCGGTCCTGGCGCCGACGGTCGCCATACCCCATCATTACGCCTTCACCAGCGGGCGCATGGGCGATCGGATGATCACGAAGAGTGATCGGGATCCACGAGAATTCGCCCACGCGGCAGCGAAGTTCGCTCCCGACACCAGCGTGTGGCTCACGCTGCCCGGCCGCCGGGTCGTCGTTCCGTGAGCAATATGCGTTTTAGTCAGTCGGCAGGCCGGCGGTCCGGGCCGAGAAGCTCGTCGCCAGGATGCGGCGGGTGCGGTCGTCGGCCGGCACCAGGATGCGTAGGCGCAGGTGTGGGGCGTGGCCGAGATGAGACTGGAGCTGGTGCATCCGAAGGTCGCCCAGCGTGGGGTGCCGGAATATCTTGTCCGTCGGCTCGAGTGGGGCGACATCGTGAGCGGTCCACCAATCGTGGAAGGGCTGCCCGGTCTCCTCGAGCTGGGACAGCAGTGAGGCGAAGGCCTGTTCGCCGGCGTGATCGGCATACGCTGTGCGGAAGTCGAGCAGATTCGCGCGCGCCGTCTGCGACCAGCTGTCCTGCATACCGTCCCAGTCCCGTCGGCCGGAGAAGAGCCACAGCAGCAGGTTCCGGCGCGACTGCGGGGCAGTCATCAGCCCCTGCATGACCAGCTCCGCCGCGAGGTTGTGCGCGACGACGTCGAATCGACCGTCCAGCACGTAGGCCGGGTGGGGCGTGAGCTCGGCGATCATCCGGCGCGTCTGCTCGTCGAGGACCGACGTCATCGGCTGAGAGGCCGCGGAGGCGCCGGCCAGCTTCATCAGGTGTTCGCGCTCACCAGGGGTCATACGGAGCGCCCGGGCCAGGGACTCCAGCACCTGCAGGGACGGGGAGATGTCACGGCCCTGCTCGAGCCACGTATACCAGGACAGACCGACCCCGGCGAGCTCCGCCACCTCCTCGCGACGCAGGCCGGGCGTGCGCCGGCGGCCGCTCGCGGGCAGACCGACGTCTGCGGGAGAGATCGCCGCGCGCCGCGCGCGCAGGAAGCCCGACAGTTCCGACCGCCGCTCGGCCTCGGACGTCATCGCAGGCTCCTGTGAATCGCTCGCTGCCACCATCCCGTCCGCGCCCGCCGAGAGGCATACAAACCGATCGAGCGGCATACAAGATATGTGGACCTCTCAGGGCACAAGTATGCCGCTCGGCGGCGGTGTCGCACCCGGCGGGCAACAGTCGTGGCTCAGCACGGAGAATGATCACGTGAACGAGAGCGACCAGCCCGCAGTTCGCCGGGCGGG
>CAYPQR010000455.1:0-2948 GCA_964412865.1 uncultured Intrasporangiaceae bacterium | reverse complement strand
CCGCCGATGCACATGGTCTCCAGGCCGTAGCGGGCCTCGCGGGCGACCATCTGGCGGGCGAGGGTGGCCAGCATCCGGGCGCCGGTCGCGCCGACCGGGTGGCCCAGCGAGATGCCGGAGCCGAAGATGTTGGTGCGCTCGCGGTCCTTGTCGGTGAACCCCCACTCGGTCATGACCGACAGGGCCTGCGCGGCGAAGGCCTCGTTGAGCTCGATCAGGTCCATGTCGGCCAGGGTCAGGCCGAGCCGGCCGAGCACCTTCGCGGTCGCCGGGACCGGCCCGATGCCCATGGTCTTGGGTGGCACCCCGGCCACGGCCCATCCGGCCAGCCGCACCAGCGGCTCGAGCCCCAGCTGTTCGGCCTTCTCGCGGGTCGTGACGATGCACAGCGCGGCCGCGTCGTTCTGACCGCTGGCGTTGCCGGCCGTGACGGTCGCGTCCGGGTCCTGTTTGCGCATGATCGGCTTGAGCGCGGCCAGCTTCTCCATGCTGGTGTCGGCGCGCGGATGCTCGTCGACGTCGACGACGGTCTCGCCCTTGCGTGAGGTGATCGTCACCGGCACGATCTCGTCCTTCAGGGCGCCGGAGGTCTGCGCGGCCACGGCGCGCCGGTGCGATTCGACGGCCAGGGCGTCCTGGGCCTCGCGGGTGATGCCGTATTCGCGGCGCAGGTTCTCGGCCGTCTCGATCATGCCGCCGGGCACGGGATAGTTCTCGCCGCCGGCCGTGGTCCGGGCGCGCACCAGCTGGTCGTGCACCGTGATGCCGCCGCGCGCGCCGCCCCAGCGCATGTCGTTCGAATAGAAGATCGCGTTGCTCATCGACTCGGCCCCGCCGGCCACGGCAAGGTCCATCGCGCCGGTGGCCACCGACATCGCCGCGTTGACCACGGCCTGCAGCCCCGAGCCGCACCGGCGATCCAGGTGGTAGCCGGGCACCTCGACGGGCAGGCCCGCGTCCAGCCCGATCACGCGGCCCATCGCGGGCGCCTCCGGGGAGGAGTTGCCGTTGCCGACGATGACGTCCTCGATCAGGGCCGGGTCGATCCTGGTGCGCTCGAGCAGCGCCTTCAAGACCGTGGCGCCCAACTGGGTGGCCGTGACCGGCTTGAGCGCCCCGCCATACCGGCCGATCGGGGTGCGGATCGGCTCGCAGATCACTGCGTCCCGGGTGTTCACATCAGCCTCCCGCCGGTGATCTCCAGCACGGTGCCGGTCATGTAGGACGACATCTCGCTGGCCAGGAAGAGCACCACCGAGGCGACCTCGGACGGCTCTCCCACGCGGCCCATCGGGATCTCGGACATCTTCTGATCCCAGGCCTTCTGCGGCATGGCCTCGGTCATCGCCGTGCGGATCAGGCCGGGCTGCACGGCGTTGACCCGCACCCCCTTGAACGCGACCTCCTTGGCGGCGGCCTTGGTCAGCCCCACGATGCCCGCCTTCGCGGCGGAGTAGTTGGTCTGCCCGATGAAGCCGACCTTGCCCGAGATCGACGACAGGTTCACGATCGCGCCGTGCCCCTGCTCGCGCATGATGGCCGCCGCGCTGCGCACGCCGTTCCAGGTGCCCCGCAGATGCACCTGCATGACCAGATCGAAGTCCGCGGGCTCCATCTTGCGCATCGTCGCGTCCCGCGTGATGCCCGCGTTGTTGACCATCACGTCGAGCGATCCATACGTGTCGACGGCCCTCTGGCAGGCCGCCTGCACCTGATCCAGGTCCACGACATCGCAGGCCAGCCCGGTCGCCTCGCCGCCCAACTCCTTGGCCGCCGCCTGCGCGGCGCCCTCGTCCAGGTCGGCGATCACCACCTTGGCGCCCTGCTCGGCGAAGGTATGCGCGATCGCCAGGCCGATGCCCTGCGCGCCACCGGTGACCAGGGCGACCTTGCCCTCCAGGAGACCGTCCATGAGTGAACCTTTCCGCTGACGACACTGTCAGCGTCCAGTGTCCCAGAACGCCATGCGCACACTCGGCGGGTACGGCGCGGGCCGAGCCCGCACACCGGGCTTCGGTGGCGGGCTCGGCGGGAATCGGTCAGCCGGCCTTGGGGCTCGCCGCCTGCCGCTCCACGTCCGCGCGCAGCGCGTCGACGTCGTCGCAGCCGCTGAGCATGGCCTCCACGACCGGGTCGCCTGCATTCATGAGTGCGAGCAGCAACTGTGCGCCGTCGAAGGGCAGGCCCTGCCGGGCCGCGTCGCGCATCTGCTCGAACACGCCGTGCATGCCGGGGCTGAGCCGGCCCGGGCCGAAGCGGCGGCTGCGCGGGCCGCGGCGGCCGCGGCCGCCGCCGTGGGGACCCCGTTCCTCGCCGAAGTCCTCGAACGGGCGCTCGCCCCACGGCGAGTCGGGGCCGCCCCAGGGCGGTCCGCCCGGCCCACCGCGACGGCCGCCACGATGTCCGTGCGGCCCTCCACGACCGCGACCACGGCCATGGCCAGTGCGCCGCTCGCCCCAGTCGCGTGTGATGTCATCCCCGAACGCGCCCTTCACCGCGTCGCGGACCTTGTCGAGGTCGATGCCGATGGCGCGCAGCGCCTCACGGTCGTCGTCAAGGCTGCTTGACGCATCGTCGGCGGTGTCGTCGGGCTCCGGCTCGTCCGCGTGGGCGGCGAGCAGCGCCTCGCGCGCCGAGTCGAACTGCATACCGTGTGCCGTCAGCAGCCGGTATGCGCTGCCGCGCACGTTGGTGAGCAGCCCGAGCAGCAGGTGCTCGGGGCCGATCGTGCGGTGGCCCATCTCGCGGGATTCGCTCGCGGCCTGCATGAGTGCGATGCGCAGCTCTGGATCAAATTTTTCGAACATGATTGGTACTCCTATGAGTTCATGGGCCCACAGTCACTCACTGTGGGCGTGCTTCTGATGAACGGCCTGACGGCTGACGTGCAGCACGTCGGCGATGGCCTGCCAGCTCCACCCCTGGGTGCGCGCGTTGCGCACCTGGAC
>CAYPQR010000454.1:0-2976 GCA_964412865.1 uncultured Intrasporangiaceae bacterium | reverse complement strand
CCCCCGCAAGCTACACACCTACCCGCAAGGGACGTCCGTCCCCGCGAGTCGCGGGAGCCCTCAGGATCCGGGGGCCGAGCACCTCAGGACTCGGCGACCAGCGAGATGCCGAAGCCGACGAGGACGAGGGACGTCACCGCGTCGAGCCTGCGCCGCACGCGCGGCGCGTTCATCCAGCCCGTGACCTTGACCGAGACGGCGAGCAACAGCAGCCAATAGACCGCCGTGAGCAGCATGAAGACACCACCCAGCAGCAGCGTGGTCCAGCCGACCGGGTCACCGGACGGGACGAACCCGGGCAGGAAGGTCACGAAGAAGACCCCGACCTTCGGGTTGAGCAGATTGGTGGTCAGGCCGGCCACGTATCCGGTGCCCAGCAGCCCGCCCCGGCGCGGCTGCTGCATGCTGACCTCGCCTCGGTGACGCCACGCCTGGACGCCCAGCCACACGAGGTATGCGGCGCCGGCGACACGCAGCGCGTCATACCCGATCTCGCTGGCGCGCAGCACGGCGGCAAGACCGAGCGCCGTGATCACGACCCACACGGTCAGGCCGGTGAGGTTGCCGAGCGCGGTCAGTGTGCCGCGGCGCCGTCCGTGCATCATGCCGCGCACGACGACCAGCGTGTCGGGTCCGGGCAGGATCACGATCAGGGACGCCGCGAAGAAGAACGCGAGGAGAGCCACCAGCACGCTTCGATGCTACTCAGCACCACGGCGCCGTTCCATGGGGCGTACGGAGGTCGTGAGCGGCCGGCGAAAGGATCCTCGCACGGTCAGTCGATCGCGGGCACCTTCTCGCGTATGCTGCCGGCCGCGGCGGGCTCGACCGGCGCGCTCCGCAGCGGCTCTCGCACGAACCGGCGGACGACACGGTCGACGACGACACCGATCGCGAGAGCGACCGCGATCGCCAGGGCGGCGCCGAGCAGCGGCCGGTCGTCGAGCCAGTGACCGGCCAGCTGGCCGATGCCGATCGACCATCCGGCCCAGGAGCACGCGGCGACGGCGTCGAACAGCATGAATCGGCGCCTCGAATATCCGGTCGCGCCGGCCGCGACGTTGACCGCGATCCGACCGACGGGGATGTAACGCCCGACGACGATGAGCACCCCCGCGCGGCGGGTGAGCTGGCCCTGTGCCCATGCCGTGGCTCGCCGGACCCGCGGCCGCCGCTGCCACCGGAAGCGGTCGAGCCCGACCGTGGCGCCGATCTGATAGGCGATGTTGTCGCCGACGAACGCGCCCGCGGCACCGAGAGCGCCGATCAGCAGGATGTTGGGTGGGCCGGCGACCGCGATGGCCGCGAGACTGACCAGCACGGATTCGCTGGGCAGCGGGGGAATCATGGCGTCGAGAGCGCACAGCGCGAACACCACGGCATAGACACCGGGGTTGCCGGCCATCCCGGTGATGGCCTCGTTCAGAGCCTCGAGCACCTGCCGGCCCCTTCCTGTCCGTGCCGTCGCACATCGCCGGGCATGAGCTCGCGGGCGACGACCCTCTGATCAGTCAGACGTGCGGGCACGGGCAGACGTTCCCTCCGTGGCGGATCTCACGCCGGGCGCGCCCGATGCGACCGGCAGAATGAGGGTGCCGGCACACGGGCCGGGCGGCCACCGGCGCAGGCCGGGCAACGGAACGACACACGAATCGTGGGTGCAGACAAGATGGTTGACAGGCAGTTTCCCAAGCCGGACGAGATCTTCGAGTTGATGCAGTTCCGCACACCGGAGTGGAACGCGAAGAAACGGCGTCTGTCGCGGGCACTCACGATCTATGACCTGCGCCGCATCGCGAAACGTCGCACCCCGCGGGCGGCGTTCGACTACACCGACGGGGCGGCCGAGGGCGAGCTGAGCATCTCTCGGGCGCGCCGCGCCTTCGAGGACGTCGAATTCCATCCGTCGATCCTGCACGACGTCTCCCAGGTCGACACGCGCACAACGATTTTCGGCGGGCCGTCAGAGCTGCCGTTCGGCATCGCGCCGACCGGATTCACCCGCCTGATGCAGACCGAGGGTGAGACGGCGGGTGCGGGCGCCGCCGGCGCGGCGGGCATACCGTTCACGCTGTCGACGCTCGGCACGACGTCGATCGAGGGCGTCAAGGCAGCGAACCCCCACGGACGCAACTGGTTCCAGCTGTATGTCATGCGCGAGCGCGAGACCTCCTACGACCTGGTGCGGCGCGCCGCGGCGGCGGGATTCGACACGCTCTTCTTCACCGTCGACACCCCGATCGCGGGCGCACGGCTGCGCGACAACCGCAACGGCTTCTCGATCCCGCCGCAGCTGACCGCCCGCACCGTCCTCGACGCAGCGCTGCGGCCGTGGTGGTGGTTCGACTTCCTGACCACGACGAAGCTCGAGTTCGCCTCGCTCAGCTCCACCGGCGGCACCGTCGGCGAACTGGTGGACGCCGCGATGGACCCGACGATCAACTTCGACGATCTGAAGATCATCCGCGAGATGTGGCCGGGCAAGATCGCGGTCAAGGGCGTGCAGACGATCGACGACGCGCGCACGCTCACCGACCTCGGCGTCGACGGGATCGTGCTGTCCAACCACGGCGGGCGCCAGCTCGACCGCGCGCCCATACCGTTCCATCTGCTGCCGCAGGTCGTGCGGGAGGTCGGCAAGGACGTCGAGATCGTCGTCGACACGGGCATCATGAACGGCGCCGATATCGTTGCCGCCCTCGCGCTCGGCGCCGACTTCACGCTCGTCGGGCGGGCCTACCTGTATGGCCTGATGGCGGGCGGGCGCGCCGGTGTCGACCGGACGATCGAGATCCTCACCACGGAGATCCGGCGGACGATGAAGCTGCTGCAGGTGCCGAGTGTGGCGGAGTTGAGCCCGGCGCACGTCACGCAGCTCGAGCGGCTCACCCCCCGGCCGGTGGATCGCTGAGCGCGAGGACGGTGGACCACCACCGAGCGGGCAGACCGCGGCACATACGACGCGCACCACCCGCC
>CAYPQR010000453.1:0-2980 GCA_964412865.1 uncultured Intrasporangiaceae bacterium | reverse complement strand
GGACGATCTCTCGACCGATCATGCCGGTCGCCCCATAGACGGTGATGGTGCTCATGCTGTCGCCTTTCGAAGAGTGGTCAGGTGTGACATCTGCGCAACAAATTGACCGTTCAACATGTTCCGACTCGGCGCGTGAGCACGATCACGCCGGGCCGGGTGCCGCTCCCCCTGCGCGGCAGGACTATTCGCGAACGTGGCCGGTTGATGCAGCATCGCCCGCGCCATGCCGTAGCGTGCAGCATCATGAGCACCCAGCCCCTCGGCGCCGGTGACCTGCTGATCCGCCGGGCACGCCTCGTCGCGCTCTCCACCGGCCAGAGCACCGGAGAGCCGGTCGATCTGCGCATCCGCCGCGGCCGCATCAGTGCACTGGCACCGCACCTGGAGGATGACGGCGCCCCGGTGCTGGAGGCTGCCGGTGCCTGGGCCATCCCCGGCCTGTGGGATCAGCACGTGCACCTGGCCACCTGGGCCGCCCGCCGGCTGCAGGTCGACCTGGCTGGTGCCGACGGACCCGACGCGGTCACCGCACGAGTCGCCGCGCACATCCGCACACTGCCGGCGCACCGACGCGGAAAGCTCGTGCAGGGCAGCGGATATCGCGGCGCGGCATGGAGCCGCGAACCAACGGTCGCCGAGCTCGACGCCGTCAGCCCGGACCATCCTGTGGCACTGATCAGCGGCGACTGTCACAGCGGCTGGCTCAACTCGCACGCGCTGCGACTGCTCGGACTGCCCCGGCGCGAGGGCCTACTCCGCGAGGCCGAGTGGTTCCCGCTCATCGATCGGATCCGCCTCCTGCCCGGCGCATCCGACGGCGCCGACACGGCATACCGGGATGTGGTGCGCGATGCGGCAGCTCGGGGTGTCGTCGGCATCACCGACCTGGAGTTCGCCGACAATGTCGAGGCGTGGCAGCAGCGGTTCGCCGACGGCATCGATCTGCTGCGGGTCCGGGTCGGCGCCTACCCCGACACGCTGGACTCCGTGATCGCCGGCGGACACCGCACCGGGCTGCGGCTGCCGGAGGGCCACGGGCTGCTCACCATGGGCCCGCTCAAGCTTCTGACCGACGGATCACTCAACACCCGCACGGCCTATTGTCTTGAGCCGTATGCCGATTCCTCTCCCGGGGCGCCCTCGTACGGCATGCTCAACCTGGACCGCGACCAGCAGGTGGAGCTCATGCGGACGGCGCACGCTCACGGCCTCGAAGTCGCCGCCCACGCGATCGGTGATGCGGCTTGCGAGATCGTCATCGACTCCTTCGACGCCTCGGGTGCGGCGGGGTCGATCGAGCACGCTCAGTTGATCCGCCCCGAGGACGCCGCCCGGATGGCGCAACTGCGCCTCACCGCGAGTGTCCAGCCTGCGCATGTGTGGGACGACGCGGCCGTCTGTGAGCGGTGCTGGCCGGACCGGACCGCGTGGTGCTATCCGCTGGCAACGCTCCTGCGGGCCGGGGTACGTCTGCAGCTGGGCTCGGACGCGCCGGTGGCGCCGCTGGACCCATGGCTGGCGATGGCTGCCGCCGTCCACCGCGCACCGGCCGGCGAACCACCCTGGCACCAGGAGCAGGCCCTGTCCGTGGCCGAGGCACTCGGAGCGAGCACCGCGGGCGTCTCCGCGCTGCGACCGGGCGTCCGGGGCGATATCGCTCTGCTTGATCGCAATCCCCTGACAACACAGCAGGACTCGTCCACCGCGGCGCGAGAGCTTCGGGGCGTCGATGTCAGGGCCACCGTCGTCGCCGGGCGCGTCACCCATCGCGTGGACTGAGCCTCGTCGAACCGGCACTGCCCGACCCTTCGGGTTCGACACGCGTGCACGGATCCTGGCACGTCTGCTGCAAGCCCGGGACCGCGTGGTGGTGCACCCGACTCGCACGACGCACGGTCGCGCCCGAGATCACCGCACCCAGCGCGCACAACGCCGCGCAGATCACCATGGCGCGGCCGAAGCCGGGACCCAACGGTTGCCCCGGTCCCGCATGGATGCCGGCGGCGAAGGGCAGGATCGCGACCGCGAGCAACCCGGCGATGCGCGAGACGGCATTGTTGACACCGGAAGCCAGGCCGACGTGATCTTCGGGGACGGCCGCGAGCACGGCCGTCGTCAACGGCGCGACCGTGATCGACAGGCCGGCTCCCAGCACGATGACAGCCGGAAGGACCCCGGTCAGGTAGGTGGCGCCCGGCACGACGCGCACCATCAGCAAGAACCCCACCCCGGCGACCACCGGCCCCACCGTCATCGGCAGCCACGGCCCGATACGCTGCGCGAGCGCCCCGACCTTCGGTGACGCCAGCAGCATGAGGACGGTCGACGGTACGGTCGCCGCTCCTGCCTCGAGCGCCGAATATCCCAGCGTCTGCTGCAAT
The DNA here is from genome assembly GCA_964412865.1 of uncultured Intrasporangiaceae bacterium. Taxonomy (GTDB): domain Bacteria; phylum Actinomycetota; class Actinomycetes; order Actinomycetales; family Dermatophilaceae; genus Leekyejoonella. Next base: position 599 of record CAYPQR010000453.1, on the reverse strand, counting down.
TGCAGCGCGAGGAGAAACATGCCGGCGCCGAGCGCGGCATAGACCACCAGAGTCGTGAGGTTGACGCCGGTGAACTGCCGTGACGCGAAGAGGCGGAGTGGGACCAGCGGCGCCTGCGCACGGCGTTCGACGAACGGGAATGCCGCCAGCGACAGCGCACCGACGACGGCAGCGGCCACCGGGAGCGCGCCCCAACCGTTCGCCGGACCCTCGATCAGGGCGTATACGACGCCCGCCAGGCCGACCGTCATCGCCGCCGCACCGGCCACGTCGAACCTGCCGCCGGCCGGGGACATCCGGCCCTCGGGCACCCTCGCGACCGCGATCAGCACCGCGATCACCGCGAGCGGCACATTGATCCCGAACACCCACCGCCACGACGCCGCATCCACCAGCCAACCGCCGATGAACGGACCCAGCGCCGAGGTGACGCCCGACATCCCGGCCCACAGTCCGATCGCACGCCCACGGTCACTCTCGGCGACGCCCGCATCGATCAGTGCGAGGCTCCCAGGCACCAGCGCGGCCGCGCCGACACCCTGGATCAGCCGCGCGATCACCAGCACCCTGATGTCCGGTGCGAGCCCGCAGGCCAGGGA
>CAYPQR010000452.1:0-2981 GCA_964412865.1 uncultured Intrasporangiaceae bacterium | reverse complement strand
TGCGCGGCTCGCGCACCTTGGTGACGGTGCCGGGCGGATCGTCCCCCTCGACCGCCCCGGAGCCGCTGCGGCGACGCCGCCGGGTGCGGCGCCTGCCGCCGCCCTCGCCGTCCCCGTTGCCGTCCTTGGATTCGCCGGAGCCGTCGCCCGCCTGGCCGCCGTCGCCACCGGACTCCTTGCCGGAGTCCTTGGCCTTCTTCTTGGTGTCCTGCTTCTTGGCTTCGGAGCCGCCCTTGTCGGCGGTGTCCTTGTCGTTCGAGTCGTCGTCCGAACGGTTCTGGGCGGAGTCGCCACCCTTGGTGTCGCCGCCGCGCCCCTTCCGTCCGCGGCCGCCTCGCCGACGCGGGCTGCGGCCGCCGTCGTCTCCCTGCGACCCATTGTCGTCGTCGGAGGTGTCGGTGGTCTTCGGTTCCTTCGGCAGCACCGGCAGTGGATCCGGCGCCTGGAAAAGCACGCCGAACGCGGATCCCTGCCCGGTCTTCGGCGCGCTCGCCGACGATTTCGAAGTGTCGTTGTCGTCTTCCGGGCTCATGCCCATCCTTCGCTGTCAGGATGCGACGCATCCACAACGCGGGCTTCGCCCATCCGTCCGCATCCTGCGGTCAGCCCGCCGTGGCCCCAATTGCTGGTCGCCCGACGGAAGTCGGTTGCTACGCCCGGCACGGCTCGCGCGTTGCGCGGCACCGCTGCCGTACGCCGTCGGTCCGGGTCCTGCAGGTCGCCGCCTCCTTCGGGCGGGCGCGGTCAGACTCGACGGGAGGTGTATCACGTTGTGGAGTGAGCACCACCAAGACGCAGTATCGCACAGTCGGCAGGTGACGGAGTCCACCAACGGTTCCGTGGCGGGCCGGCCGGCGGGCCCCGGACCCCGGTTGCGCCGGGCCAGGAGCGGGCAGGATCGTGCCACGCCGCACGGTCCACCCGGTCCCGGTGACATGGCACGGCGGGCGTGTCGTGCGTGGGCCCACGGCGGAGTCACGCGCGGTGGCGCGCGCTACGGTATGCCGCATCACCACGCGACGAGGACACTCATATGACAGACCGGTCACCTGCCGCAGCACCACCCCTGAACTGGGGGATCATCGCACCCGGATGGATCGCCGGGCGGTTCGCGACCGCGGTGCGCGAGCACACCCGCGGCGACGTCGTCGCCGTCGGCTCCCGCAGCCACGAACGGGCCGCACGATTCGCCGCCCAGCACGAGATCCCGCACGCCCACGAGGGGTATGACCAGCTCGTGGCCGACCCGCAGGTGCAGGCGGTCTACGTCGCGTCACCTCATTCGGAGCATCGCGACCATGCGCTGCTGGCGATCGGTGCGGGCAAGCACGTGATGGTCGAGAAGGCGCTCGCGCGCAATGCCGGCGAGGCCCGGGAGATCTTCGCGGCGGCCGAGGCGGCGGGGGTGGCCGTCATGGAGGCGATGTGGACGCGCCATCTGCCGCACATCGGCTGGGTCCGTGACCGGATCGCGGCCGGCGCCCTCGGCGACATCGTCTCGATCGCTGCGGATCACGGGCAGGCGCTGGATCTGCCGGACTCGCACCGGCTGAAGGATCCCGCTCTCGCAGGCGGGGCACTGCTGGATCTCGGCGTCTACCCCATCGCGTTCATCCTCGACATCCTGGGGCGGCCGGAGCAGGTCACGGCGCGGGGGCACCTCACCCGGACCGGCGTCGACGGGCACGCCTCGCTCACCCTGACCTACCCCGGGCGAACGATCGCGCGCGCGGACACGACGCTGTGGACCAAGACGCCGACGACCGCGGTGATCAGCGGGACGAACGGGAGCCTCGAGATCGACGGCGACTTCTATCAGCCGACCGTCGCGCGCCTGCGACTGGCCGACGAACAGCGCACCCCGGTCGAGGAGTTCGACGGCAGGGTGCCGAACGGCTTCCAGTACGAGATCGCCGAGATGGCCCGCCTTGTGGCCGAGGGCCGTCACGAGAGCGAGCGCATCACCTGGGACGCGTCGCTCGCCGTCATGGAGGTGCTCGACGAGGCTCGCCGCCAGCTCGGGGTCGTCTACCCCGGCGAATGAGCCGCGGCCCGGCGGACCGCGCAATGATCATGCCGCTGGTCGAGTGCCGCGGCGCGCGAGATCGCATTTTCTGGCCCCTGCCGGCGGCGAGAGCGCAATAGGTGGGCTCAAAATCGAAAATGGGGCCAGGTATTGCGATCTCGGTGAGCTGTGGGCGCGTCTCGGCTACTCGACCAGCCCAGGGGACTTTCGGGTCAGTCGGTGTAGAGGCGGTCGAGGTCGTCCTTGAACTTGTCGATGACCACCTTGCGCTTCAGCTTCAGGCTGGGGGTGATCTCGCCCTCCTCGACGGTCAGGTCGCGGGGCAGGATGACGAATTTCTTGATCTGCTCCCACCGGTTCAACTGGGTGTTGAGTTGGTCGACGTACCCCTGAATCAGGTCGCGCACGGCGCCGGAGGTGACGACCTCCGGGTACTCACGGCCCGCCATACCGTTGCCGCGGGCCCACTCCATGATGGCCTCCTCGTCGAGAGTGATCAGGGCGGAGACGAACTTGCGGTTGTCGCCCTCGACCACCAGTTGCGAGGCATACGGACAGACGCCCTTGAAGATCGACTCGATGACACCGGGCGCGACGTATTTGCCGCCCGAGGTCTTGAAGAGGTCCTTCTTGCGGTCGGTGATCCGCACGTGGCCGGTCGGGGTGATCTCGCCGATGTCGCCGGTGTGGAACCATCCGTCGACCAGTGTGCGCGCCGTCTCCTCGTCGAGCCCGTGGTAGCCCTGCATGACGCCCGGTCCCTTGACGAGCACCTCGCCGTCGTCGGCGATCTTGACGTCGGTGCCCGGGACGGGCCAGCCGACGGTGCCGACCAGGTTGGCGTAGGGCCGGTTGACGCAGGAGGCCGCGCTGGTCTCGGTCAGACCGTAGCCCTCGAGCACCGGCATACCCATCGCGTCGAACCATCGTGCGACGTCCTGGTTGAGGGTGGCGG
>CAYPQR010000451.1:0-3001 GCA_964412865.1 uncultured Intrasporangiaceae bacterium | reverse complement strand
AACTCCGGCGCCACCGCGGTCGTCGAGGGGATCGGTGACCACGGCTGCGAATACATGACCGGCGGCACCGTGCTCGTGCTCGGCACGACGGGGCGCAACTTCGCGGCCGGAATGTCCGGGGGAGTGGCCTACGTGCTGGATCTAGATGAACGACAGGTCAATCCGGAGCTCGTCGACATCATGCCGCTGCGAGATGAGGATCGATCGGCGGTGCATGATCTGCTGCAACGTCATCGCGAATGGTGTGACTCGCCGGTGGCGGCCCGGCTGCTCGATCAGTGGCAGCAGTCGGTGGGGCGGTTCTCGCTCGTCCTGCCACGTGCCTATCAGAAGGTTCTCGACGTGCGCGCCGACGCGCAACGCGAGGGCCTCGACCCCGACAGCTTCCAGGTCTGGGAGCGGATCTTGGAGGTGAGCCGTGGCTGACCCGCGCGGATTCCTGAAGTATCGCAAGCGTGAGCTGCCGGAGCGCAGGCCCGTGCCGGTGCGCATCAAGGACTGGAAAGAGGTCTATGAGGAGCAGCAGCTCGGCCACCTGCAGCAGCAGGCGACGCGGTGTATGGACTGCGGAATTCCCTTCTGTCACACCGGCTGCCCACTCGGGAACCTGATTCCGGAGTGGAACGACCTCACACGCACCGGTGAATGGCGCGACGCCAGCGAGCGGCTGCACGCGACCAACAACTTCCCGGAGTTCACCGGTCGGCTGTGCCCGGCACCGTGCGAGAGTGCCTGCGTGCTGGGCATCAGCCAGGAGCCGGTCACGATCAAGCAGATCGAGCTGACGATCGCCGAGGAGGGCTTCAGCCAGGGTCACATCGAGCCGCAGGTGCCGAGCCGGCTCACCGGCAAGACGGTCGCGGTCATCGGCTCCGGGCCGGCCGGTCTCGCGGCGGCGCAACAGCTGACGCGAGTCGGGCACACCGTCGCCGTCTACGAGCGCGCCGATAAGCCCGGCGGGCTGCTGCGTTACGGCATACCGGAGTTCAAGATGGAGAAGCGTGTGGTGGATAGGCGCCTGGAGCAGATGCGCCAGGAGGGCACGCGATTCCGCTGTTCGACCCAGGTGGGTCGCGACATCACCGGCGAAGCGCTGCGGCAGCGGTATGACGCCGTCGTGATCGCGACGGGTTCGACCCGGCCGCGGGATCTTCCGGTGCCCGGCCGGGATCTCGACGGTGTGGTGCAGGCGATGGACTTCCTGCCCGACGCCAACCGTGCGGCTCTGGGCGAGGAGGTGCCCGGTCAGGTGACGGCACAGGGCAAGCACGTGGTGGTGATCGGCGGCGGTGACACCGGAGCCGACTGCATCGGCACCGCACACCGGCAGGGCGCAGCGTCCGTGACGTCTCTGGAGATCATGCCGAGGCCCGGCGAGGAGCGACCAGGGAACCAGCCGTGGCCGACCTATCCGATGATCTTCCGGGTCTCGGCCGCCCATGAGGAGGGCGGCGATCGGGTCTACGCCGTGAGCACCAAGGAGCTTGTGGGCGACGACGACGGCCGAGTGAAGGGTCTGCGTCTCGCCGAGGTGCGGCGCACGCGCGCGGGATTCGAGGAGGTCGAGGGCACCGAGCAGGTCATTCCGGCCGAATTGGTCCTGCTCGCCATGGGTTTCGTCGGCCCGGAGCAGGAGGTGCTCGAGCAGTTTGGTGTCGGGCTCGACGAGCGCGACAACGTGGCCCGTGACGCGAACTTCATGACGGACGTGCCCGGTGTCTTCGTCGCGGGCGACGCCGGCCGCGGCCAGTCGCTGATCGTGTGGGCGATCGCGGAGGGCCGCTCGGCCGCGCACGGTGTGGATGCCTGGCTGATGGGTAGTTCGGAGCTGCATGCGCCCGTCAGACCGACGGATCGGCCCCTGGCGGTGTGACATCGGGTCCGATTCAGGCAGTCCACCGTTCGGATGTTGGGCGTATTGCGGAAATGTGCCCCTTTGATCGATAGTGTTGATTTCATGCGTCGAGCGAAAATCGTTGCCACCCTGGGCCCTGCCACCGAGAGCGCGGAACGTATCCGCGAATTGGTGGACGCGGGCATGGACATTGCCCGGTTGAACCTGTCACACGGTGAATACGCCGTGCACGAGGAGGTTTACCGGCACGTGCGTGCCGCCGGTGATGCCACCGGCCGTGCCGTCGGGGTGCTGTGTGACCTGCAGGGCCCCAAGATCCGCGTCGGACGGTTCAAGGACGGTCCGATCACCCTGGCCGACGGCGACCGCTTCACGATCACCACCGAGGACGTCGAGGGCGATCAGTCGAGGGTGTCGACGACCTTCGCGGGGCTCGCCGGCGACGTGAACCCGGGCGACCGGTTGCTGCTCGATGACGGCAATCTCGAGTTGCGTGCCGTCGAGGTGACCGACACCGATGTCGTCACCGAGGTGCTGCGTGGCGGTGAACTGTCCAACAACAAGGGCATCAACCTGCCGGGCGTCGCGGTGAGCGTGCCGGCACTCTCGGAGAAGGACGAGGCCGACCTGCGCTGGGCTCTGCGTCTCGGCGCCGACATGATCGCCCTGTCGTTCGTGCGCTCGGCGAATGACGTCGACAGGGTGCACGAGATCATGGACGAGGAGGAGCGCCGGCTGCCGGTCATCGCCAAGATCGAGAAGCCGCAGGCGGTTGACAACCTGCACGAGATCATCGAGGCGTTCGACGCCGTGATGGTGGCACGGGGCGATCTCGGGGTGGAGCTGCCGCTGGAGGAGGTGCCGATCGTCCAGAAGCGTGCAGTGGAGATCTCGCGGCGCAACGCGAAGCCGGTGATCGTCGCCACGCAGGTGCTCGACTCGATGATCGAGAATGCCCGGCCCACGCGCGCCGAGGCCAGCGACTGCGCCAACGCCGTGCTCGACGGCACCGACGCGATCATGCTCTCGGGGGAGACCAGCGTCGGTGCCTATCCCGTGCTGGCCGTGCGCACGATGGCCAAGATCATCGCGAGCACCGAGGAGCACGGCATCGAGCGGATCCCGCCGCTCGGGTCGCTGCCGCAC
>CAYPQR010000450.1:0-3009 GCA_964412865.1 uncultured Intrasporangiaceae bacterium | reverse complement strand
TCCACGTGCACCACGTCGTCGTCGTGGAAAGCCCGGATCACCTGGCAGATCGCATCGGCCTCACGGATGTTGGCCAGGAACTTGTTGCCCAGCCCCTCCCCCTCCGACGCGCCGCGCACGATCCCCGCGATGTCGACGAACGACACCGTTGCCGGGATCGTCTTCTCGCTCTTGAACAGGTCCGCGAGCACATCGAGCCGGTGATCCGGCAGCGGAACCACCCCGACGTTCGGCTCGATCGTCGCGAACGGATAGTTCGCGGAGAGCACGTTGTTCTTGGTCAGCGCGTTGAACATGGTCGACTTGCCCACGTTGGGGAGACCGACGATTCCGATGGTGAGTGCCACGGGACCAGGATTCTACGGTGTATGCGGCGACGTCCATCCGGTGGACCACACCGCCGGGCCAGACGCCCTCCGCAGATCGGCCGGGCCGCGCGCCTGGCCGCATACGCTCCATACATGCTGGTGCATCTGCGTCTGACGACACCCGCCGACCTCACCGACCAGGTGATCAGGCTCTTCGACGGCAACCCCACGGCCGCCAACCTGGTCGTGCAGCGAGGTGTATGCATCGAACCCACCGGCGACCTGGTCGAGGTCGACCTCGCGCGCGAGGTCACGTCCGCGGCCATCGACGATCTCGACGACCTCGGGGTCGGGCGGCGCGGCGGCATCGTGGTCAGCCAGCCGGTCGCGACGCCGTTCGATGCCGCGGACGAGGCCGAACAGTCCGCGTCCGGCGACCCGGACGACGCCGTGATCTGGGACGAGGTCAAGGAGCAGGCCCACTCCGGCGCCCGCGCCACCGTCACCTTCCACGTGTTCCTTGTCGTCGCCGTCGCGCTCGCGTCCATCGCCGTCATCACCGACTCCGCGGTGCTGGTCGTCGGCGCCATGGTGGTCGGCCCCGAGTTCGCGACGATCGCGTCGCTGTGCACGGGCATCGTGTTCTTCGATGCGGGCCTGGCGCTGCGCGCGGCGCGGCTGCTGGTGGTCGCGTTCGTCGTGGCCATCGGGCTCGTGTCGCTCGCGGCGCTCATCGGCCGCGCCGGCGGTCTGATCACCCCCGACCTGCTGACCAGACCACGCCCCCAGACCGGCTTCATCTGGAAGCCGGACACGTGGTCGTTCATCGTCGCGCTGCTGGCCGGGGCCGCGGGTGTGCTCGCGATGACGACCGAGAAGGCGCAGGCAATGGTCGGCGTGTTCATCTCGGTGACCACCGTGCCCGCCGCCGGCAACTTCGCACTCGCCCTCGCCGTCGGAGCGGGATCCGAAATGGTGGGGTCGGCCACCCAGCTCGGGCTCAACTTCGCCGGCATGATCCTCGCCGGCGTGATCACCCTGATCGTGCAGCGCCTCACGATGCACCGTATGAAGCGACTCCTCGCCCGCGTCGTCGTGTCTTCGCCGCGCTGACCGGCACGTTGTCGGTGCCGCCTGCCATGGTGTGAACATGGAGTTCATCCTCGGCCTGCTGATCGGCGCCGTCGTCGGCGCCGCGATCACCTATGTCGTCGTCCGCGCCGCCCACACGGCCCGCCACGCCGGTCTCGCCACCGAGCGCGACCTGCTGCGTGAACGCGTCGTCGACCTCGAGGCCGCGATCGGCGACGACCAGCAGACGGCCGCGGTCCTCGCCCCGCTCGGGCAGGCCCTGCAACGCGTCGAGCAGCAGGTCACGACGCTCGAACGCTCGCGGGCCGAACAGTTCGGCGCGCTGGGCGCCCAACTGGAACACATGGGTCGCGACGCGGCCACCCTGCAGCAGCACACGGCCGAGCTGGCCGGCGCGCTGCGGGCATCCAGCGCCCGCGGCGTCTGGGGAGAGTTGCAGTTGCGGCGCATCCTGGAGCACTCCGGGATGCTGGCGCACTGCGACTTCGACGAGCAGGTGGCGGCGGTCAGCCGTCACCAGGCGCGCATCCGGCCCGACGTCGTCGTTCGTCTGCCCGGCGACCGGCTGCTGGTCGTCGATGCGAAGGCCCCCGCCACCGCATACCTGAAGGCGCAGCAGGACGGCCTCGACGACGACCGGCGCGAAACCCTGCTGCGGGACCATGTGAAGGCGCTCGAGCGACACGTCGATGCGCTGGGCGGCAAGGAGTATTGGAGCGCGTTCGCCCAGTCGCCGCAGCTGGTGGTCTGCTTCGTGCCGAGCGACGCCATGCTCGGCGCCGCGATGCGGTCCCGCCCCGACCTGCTCGAGCGGGCGATGGCACGCCACGTCGTGCTGGCCTCGCCCAGCACTCTGCTGGCGATGCTGCGCGCCACGGCATTCGCCTGGCAGCAGGACAGGCTGGGCGACAATGCCCGCGAGTTGCTCGACCTCGGCAGCACCCTCTATGACCGGCTCGCCACGCTCGGTCAGCACACCACCAAGCTCGGGGCCAGCCTGCGCCGGTCGGTGGAGTCCTACAACGCGATGGTCGGCGCGCTGGAATCACGGGTGATGGTGACGGCGCGGCGGATGCACGACCTCGGGATGGCCGACGAGGCACCCGCCCGTCTCGCGCCCGTGGAGGCGGCGCCGCGTCCGCTCACCGCGGCGGAACTCATCGAGGCGCTCGACCAGGAGGTCGGGCGGCCGGAACTCGACCTTCCCCGGGAAGAGACGGGAGGTGAGAGTCAGCGCAGCGAGCCGGCGTCGTGACGCACCTGCGTCGCACCCTCGCCATCGCGGGCCTTGAGGTCGTGACGAAGCTCCTTCGGCAGCGCGAACAGCAGGCTCTCCTCCGCCGCTGTCACTGCCTGCACGTCCTCGTAGCCCTTGGCCGCGAGGTAGTCGAGCACGTCACGCACGAGCACTTCCGGCACCGAGGCACCCGAGGTCACCCCGATCGTCGAGACACCGGCGAACCAGCCGTCATCGATCTCGTCCGCGTAGTCGACCAGGTGGCCGGCCCGCGCACCGTGCTCGAGGGCCACCTCGACCAGCCGCACCGAGTTGGACGAGTTGCGGCTGCCGACCACGATCATCAGATCGGTCTGCGGCGCCATCTGCTTG
>CAYPQR010000449.1:0-3020 GCA_964412865.1 uncultured Intrasporangiaceae bacterium | reverse complement strand
CTCGAGGAGATCGTCGACACGATCGTCCTGCCGCTGGTCGGCATCAGGAGCCTCGGCGCCGGCTGACGCACACCCGGCCGAAACCAGGGGCTGCGTGGCGATGCGGGCCGGGGTCGCGTCGGCTTGGTTCGGCTGTTCGATATTCGGAATCAAATAGTTCGACATCGTGAATCCCGGGTAGGCTGGGGCCGAGATGGGCACGTATCGGGCGGTGTTCCGGGCACCGGGGTCGGCCGCGTTCTGCGCGGCCGCATTCGTCATGCGCCTGCCTATCGCGATCTATCCGATCGCTCTCGTGCTCATCGTCTCGGCGCACACCGGCCACTACGGATTCGCCGGTGTGCTTGCCGGCGTCTACGTCGCGGCGAACGGTCTCGGCAATCCGATCCTGGCGCGGCTGACCGACCGGGTCGGTCAACGGCGTGCCCTGCTGCCGGCCGCGCTGGTGCACGGCGTGGCGACCACTGCACTCGCGGTCGCCATCGGCGTGGGCGCCCCACGCTGGATGCTCGTCGTGGCCACGGCGGTCAGCGGCTTCTTCTACCTGGCCGTGGGCTCGCTCGTGCGGGCCCGCTGGTCCCACGCGTGGGGCGACGGGCCCGAACTGGGCACGGCCTTCTCGCTCGAATCCACGCTGGACGAGGTCATCTTCACCACGGGGCCGCTGATCGCCACGGCCGTCGCCACCAGCGTCAGTCCGGTCGTCGCACTGCTGCTCGGCGTCGTCCTGGTCGCGGCGGGCAGCGTCTGGCTCTATCGCCTGCCCGGCAGCCAGCCGCCGCCGCATCCGCGCGGCGCCGTGGCCACACGTTCCGGTTCCGCGCTCCGCACGCGGGGTATGGTCGCGATCACGGCGGGCTGCGCGGCGCTCGGCGTGCTGTTCGCCAGCGTCGACGTGACCATCGTGGCGTTCTGCACCGCACACGGCCGCCGCGACCTGACCGGTGCCGTGCTGGCCTGCGTCGCCGTGGGTTCGGGCCTCGCGGGATTCGCCTACGGCGCGCGCACGCGTTCTTCGCCCGCACTTCGCCGATACCGCATGCACGCGGTGCTGCTCGGAATCCTTCCGATCCTGCTCCCGCTGTCCCCGTCCATACCGGTGCTGTCGGTGAGCGCCTTCGTCGTGGGGTTGGGCGTCGCGCCCACCTTGATCACCGCATCCGAGGTGATCAAGCAGATCGTCGATCCCGTCGTGCTCACCGAAGGGCTCGCCTGGCTGGTGACCGGACTCAACCTGGGCTACGGCGCGGGATCTGCCCTGGTGGGCCACGTGGCCGATGCCTACGGTCCGCGTGCGGGCTTCCTGGTCGCGGTCGCCGCCGGCTGGGTGGCGGCGGCGATGGCGGTCATCGCCCACGCCAGGCTGGTCCGAATCGCCCCGGATCTTCAGCCGAGCAAACCGGACAGGGCCGCGTCGAGCTTCTGATGCAGCTCCTCCCGCAGGTCGTATGACGACTCCTGCTCCTGCAGCCAGCGGTGGAGCGTGTCGACATAGATGGCGGCGATGATCTCGGCGGCCCGCCGCGGATCGGCCGACGGGGCGAGCTCGCCCGTGCGCGCCCCGTCATCCAGCGCCTGACGTATGGCGGGGGGTATGGGCTGGGGCGCGAGGATCTGCCCGCGCAGCATGCGGGTCAGATCTCGCTCCCGCTCGTTGATCGTTGCCAGGACGTCGTAGCTGCCGTGCAGCCGGTCGCTCATCGACCCGGTCGACGCGGCGTCCAGCTCCTGCACCTTCGCCCTGCGGCGGGCTCCCCAGGCGCGCACGAAGTCCATCTTCGTGGGGTAGTGGTTCAGCACCGTCTGGCGGGCGACATCGGCACGCTCGGCGATCTGGTCGATCGTCGTCGCCTCGAAGCCCTGACGTTCGAAGAGCTCGAGCGCCACGGCCAGCAGGTCGCGGCGCCGTGCCTCGCGCTGTCGCTCCCGTCGGCCCATGGGCGCACCCTACCAAAAGTCTGGTCTGCGATATAAAGTTAGGCTACAGACCAGAAATGAGGAATCATGCACATCGACATCACCGACAGGGTCGTCGCGGTCACCGGCGCCGGTCGCGGCCTCGGCCGAGCACTCGGGGAGGGGCTGGCCGTGGAGGGTGCGCGCGTCGCCCTGATCACCCGCACCCTGGAGCAGGCCGAGAAGGCCGCCGCGGAGATCACCGCCGCGCATCCAGGAGTGCCCGAACCGATGGCGCTCGCCGCGGACGTCGCCGACGAGGGCCAGGTGGCGGGCGCCATCGCGGCCATCGACCAGAGGTGGGGCCGCATCGACGGCTTCATCAACAACGCCGGCTGGATGCCTCCGGTCACGCGTACGCGTCTGATCGGCCTGGACACCGACGCGCTGCGGCAGGTCATCGACGCCAACCTGATCGGCCCGTTCCTCACCACCAAACATGTCGCCCCCGTGATGGTCCGGGGCGGTGGCGGGCGCATCGTCTACATCACCAGCATGCTCGGCGTGCAGGCCAACCCCGGCCAGGCGCCATACGGCGCGACCAAGGCCGGCGTGAACATCCTCGCCAACGTCGCGCACCGCGAACTGGCCGACCAGGGGATCCGCACCGTGGCCCTGGCCCCGGGACTCACCGACACCCCCGGTATGCGGCTGTCCGTCGACGGCGCCTACATCGACAAGGTCGCCGCGACCTACCCCGGCGGGCGGTTGGGGCTGCCGGAGGACATCGTGTCGTTCGTCACCTTCTTGTGCAGTGACGCCGCCCAGCACATCTCGGGGACCGTCCTGCCCGTTCGCCCGGTCACGGGCTGACGACACGGTCGCCTTCCCGGTCGCCCGGGCACGCCGCGGATGCGTACGATGGAGCGGTCGGCGTCGGTGATGACCAGGCGGGAGCGACCTGCTCCGCGGCCCAGAGGGGCGCGCCGCACCATGACATGCTGTGCCAGGCAGGGGTGCGAGGAGCACCGGTCGCCTGGCGGCGGAACCGACGATTCATAAGGAGCTGGACCAGCGATGTCCTTCGACTACAACGTGGCAGATCTCAGCCTGGCCGAAGCGGG
>CAYPQR010000448.1:0-3030 GCA_964412865.1 uncultured Intrasporangiaceae bacterium | reverse complement strand
GGTCACCGCCCGATGGTGTCCAGCTCGGCCAGCGCATCCGCCGGCAGCGTCAGGCCGGCACCGGCGACGTTCTCGCGCAGGTGGTCGACCGACGAGGTGCCGGGAATGAGGAGGATGTTCGGCGAACGCTGCAGCAGCCAGGCCAGGGCGACAGCCATCGGGGTCGCGCCCAGACGGCCCGCGACCGTGGTGAGCGTGCCGGACTGCAGCGGAGTGAAGCCTCCGAGCGGGAAGTAGGGCACGTAGGCGATGCCGCGTGCCGCCAGGGAGTCGATCATCGAGTCGTCGCCCCGGTTGGCGATGTTGTAGAAATTCTGCACGCTCACGATCGGGACGATCGATTCGGCCTCGGCGACCTGCTCGGCGGTGACGGTGCTCACGCCGATGTGGCGGATCAGACCCTCCTGGCGCATCTCGGCCAGCGCAGTGAGCGGTTCGGCGATCGAGCCCGGCTCGGGCCGGTCCAATCCACCGACGCGCAGGTTGACCACGTCGAGCACGTCCAGGCCGAGGTGATCGAGATTGTCGTGCACGGCCTGGCGCAGCTGCGCGGGGGCGAGCGCCTTGTTCCAGTTGCCCTCGTCGTCGCGCAGCGAGCCGACCTTGGTCACGATGTGCAGGTCGTCCGGGTACGGGTGCAGCGCCTCCTTGATGATCTCGTTGGTGACGTATGGGCCGTAGAAGTCGCTGGTGTCGATGTGGTTGATGCCGAGGCGCACGGCCTCGCGCAGCACCGCGACGGCGGCGTCGCGGTCGGCCGGCGGGCCGAACACGTGCGGGCCGGCCAGCTGCATCGCGCCATACCCGACCCTCGTGACGGTCAGATCGTCGGCGAGGGTGAACGTGCCGCCCGCCAGAGTTGTTGTCGTCATCTCGTCTTCCTGACTGTTGCGTCATCTTCCTGACTGGTTCATCGGCCGTCACGGTCCGTGACCGGCCGATGGTTCCAGCCTGCGCCGGGGCGGGACGAACAGGTAGGGCCTGTTGATCCTGGGATTGCCAAGGCCAGTCTCCGACCGCTGAGCAGCATGCCGGAGCCGGTCATTCGGTGGGCCGTGACGTAGATACGAAGCGCTCGACGAGCGCGGCGAGTTCGTCGGGCGCCTCGAGGGGGATGAGGTGCCCCACCTCTGGGACGACGGTCATCTCGGCGTCTCGAAGATGCGGCAGCAGGTGCTCACGCAGCACCCCGACAGGCTCGACCAGGTCGTGCTCGCCCGCTACGACGAGAGCGGGCGCCGTGATGCGCCCGGTGGCTTCGCCGATGTCCTCGGCGATGCCGTGCAGAGGCCACTCCGTGCGTGCGGCGTCCGTGGTCGCGAGGGAATCCTCGACGACCTGAGCCTTGAGCGCGTCGGGGAGCGCGGTCGCGGTGAGGACATGATCTCTGGCGTAGGCGATCGACTCGGACGAGTCGTAGGCGTGAGAGAGCTCCTGCTGATACTCGGCCACGATGGACGCGGCGGGCCGCGCCGGAGCCGGAGCCACCAGGACGATGCCGCGGAGCCCTGCGGGGTCGGTCGCGGCGACGAGTTGGGCGACCTTCCCGCCCATTGAGTGGCCGACCAGGACGAATTCGGACACGTCCGCCGCCTCGACGACCGCGAGCGTGTCCGACGCGAGCTGGTGCAGGTCATACGGCCCGGGTAGCGCACGGGAGCGGCCCCAGCCCCGGAGGTCGATGGCGAGGGTGTCGCGTCCCGGCAGAGCGGCGAGCACGGGCGCCCACGTGCGCCCGGAGCCGCCCCAGTAATGCAGGAACACCAGGGTCGGGCCGCTGCCACGCCGGCGCTGGTAGGTCAATGGCTGAAAATGGTCAGGCTGCCTCATGTCTCCTCCTGAGTTCTTCGCTGGTTGCGGCTGATTCCGCCTGGTGTCAGCCAATCAGGAGAGGCCCGGTGCGAGCCATGGCAGAACCGGTCGCCGCATGGTGAAGACTGGACATATGGCGACCCTTCGGCAACTCACCTACCGGCCCGCCGATGCGTCGGCCGGCGACATCGAGGTGCTGACCTTCGAGCGTCTGCGGCAGGTGAACGACGGCGCGACCCAGCGCGCCGACTTCCTCGTCGTGGCGGTCATCGCCGGGGGCCACGGTGAGGTGTCGATCGACTTCGAGCGCTACCCGCTCACACCGCACACGGCCCTCCGGATCCCACCGGGCACCGTGCACCGCTGGGACGACATCCGCACGGTGGACGGCCGGCTGGTGCTGTGCATCCCCACCGCACCCGTCACGCGAGCGACACGGGCGCTCACCGCACCGACCGCACCGTCCGGAGTCGTCGACCTGGCCGGCGACTCGGCGCCGGTGTTCGCCGCATTCGATCACCTCGAACTCGAACTCCGCTCGGCGCACGAGGGCGTGCAGACGGAGATTCCGGCTCTGCTGCTGTCGGCGCTGCTCGCCCGCCTTCCCGTCCCGCCGGGCGCGGTCGGCTCGAACCACCCGCTGTTCGACGCCTTCCGCGACGAGCTGGAGGCGCACTTTCGCACGCATCACGACGCCGGGTTCTATGCGCGACGTCTCGGGTATGCGCCGCGCACGCTGTCACGTGCGGTGCAGCAGGCGACAGGACGCACGGCGAAGGCGTACATCGTCGAGCGGCTGATGCTGGAGGCAAAGCGGATGCTGGCGCACGACCGCTTCACCGCGGCGCGCTGCGCGCGAGAGCTCGGCTTCGCGGATGCCTCCGGGTTCTCCGCGTTCTTCCGTCAGCACGAGGGTCTGCCGGCCGGTGAATGGCAGAAGGGCAGCCTCCCGACAGACGTGTCCGGGGTCTGACCCGCTCGTCCTCGTCGTTGAACCAGTCACCCCAGAGGACGAGGCACGGCTCGAGCGGCTCCCGCGCCGAGTATTGGCGCTACCGGGTCGGCAACTGGCGAGTAGTGACCCAGATCCGGGACGGGGAGTTGGTCGTCATCGCCATCGGGCTCGGCCACCGATCGACGATCTACCGCGGCCAGTGAAAGGTCGGCCGCCAGACGAGGGACTTTGTGAGGGTTCGATATTCCGAGACAACGTACAAG
>CAYPQR010000447.1:0-3030 GCA_964412865.1 uncultured Intrasporangiaceae bacterium | reverse complement strand
GGCTCAGCCGCGACGGTCCTGCCACTGCTGCGTCGTGAGGACCTCGGCCTGTCGGGGGAAGACCTTGTCGAGCGGCACCGTGGTTTCGTTCACCGGGCCTCCTCGCGGACCGGCATGCCGGCGGCATAGTTCGCCCCGGTCAGGTAGGTGCGTGCCACCGATTCGTTGTAGCGCGTGAACATCGTCGCCAGGAGCCGGCGGTCCTCCTCGCTCCAGTCGGCGAGCAGGTCACCGAATCTGCGCCGCCGCGCCTCGTGGACACGCGCCATGGCGGCTGCGCCGTCGGCCGACGGCGAGACGATCGAGCGCCGCCTGTCGTGCTCGTCGGGATGCCGGGTCACCAGCCCCTTCGCCTCCGCGGCCGCGACCTGCCGTCCGGCGGTCGACGGGTCGAGGCCGAGGGCGCCGGCGAGGGTGCCGATGTCGGACGGGCCCAACGCGTCGAGGGCGATGAGCAACAGATATCCGGCACGATCCATACGTTCGTCGAAATCGGAGCGCCGGCGCAGCAGTTCGAAATTGCGCACGAGCACCGCCGCTTGCGTCTCGATCACCGCGCACGGGTCCGTCGCCGCCGTTGAAGACCTCTGTGCCACCTGATGCACCTCCGATCGTCGGTATCATACCTGTTAATATCGGCATCATGCCGATAACTACGCAAGATGTTCATGCGTGGTTGTCGCACACCCGCGATGCCGTGCTCGGATCGGACCCGGGCCTGATCCGTCTGCGCACCGCGATCGTCGCCGCCGCGGCGATGTCCGGCGCGCTCGCGATCGAGTTCGCGTATGCGCGGCTGGCCGGCGCCGACACCATGGGCATCATCGTGTCGATGCTGCTCGGCGCCATGTCGGCCATGATGGGGTCGAACGCGCTGAGCAGCCCGAGCCCGCTGGAGAATCTCCGGACGGCCTCGCTGTTCCCCGTCGCGCTCGGCGCGGGGCTCGGCCTCGGCATCCTCGTCGGCAACCACCACGACCTCATGCTCGTGGTGTTCGTCGCGGTGATGTTCGTGGCCGTCTTCGTCCGCCGCTTCGGGATGCCGTTCTTCTTCTACGGATTCATGCTGTGGATGGGCTACTTCTTCGCGTCGTTCCTGCACGCGACGGCCGGTATGCTGCCGCAACTGCTGCTCGCGGCGGTCATCGGCACGCTCTGGGTGCTGCTGCTGTCGGTCACCGTCGCCCGCACCAGCCCCCGGCGCAGCCTGCTGCGGGTGAGGCGCAGCTTCGACGCGCGGGCACGCCGGCTGGCGCGCGCCTGCGCATACCTGGTCATGACCGATCCGGACGACCCCAAGACGACCGCGCGCCGGCACGCCAGGGTGCGGGCACAGCGAGGACGGCTGGCCGAGGCCGCCTTGATGATCGACGGATGGGCCGCCGACCGTGATGCGCTGCCGGAGGGCTGGACCGCTGCGGCGGTGCGCCGGCGGCTGGTCGATCTGCAGATGTGTCTGGGCACCCTTGCCGCGGCGTCGCAGGACCTGGTCGGCGCCGACCAGGAGATCCGTCGTATGGCGGTCCAGGCGCTGTGGCCGCTGGCGCTGCGCAACCACTCCGAGGCGCGCGCCGCCGCCGAGCGGATGCGTGACGTTGCCGCGGATCTGCGCGGGGATCAGGGCCGGGCGGCGGCCCACCTGGCCGACGGCGTCCTCGAATACACCCGGATCGCACCCGACACAGACCCGCCGGACATCACGAACGCCGATGACGACGAGTTCACGCCCGCAGCCTCGCTGGCACTCGGCAACCTGCCCGGGTCCGCCGCCGTCGTCAAGGACGTCGCGGCCAGGGGACACCGCTGGAACCCTCTGGCGCGACTCGACTTCACCACCCGGCAGGCCTTGCAGGTCGCCGTCGCCGGCGGCCTCGCGATCCTCTTCGGGCGGATGCTCGACCCCTACCGCTACTACTGGGCGGTGATCGCGGCCTTCGTCGCCTTCGCCGGCACCGGCACCCGCTCCGAGACGACGCTCAAGGCCGTCAACCGGGTCATCGGCACCCTCGTCGGGCTGTTCGCGGGGATCCTGCTGGCGCACGCCACGGCCGGGCATACGGTCTGGACGCTCGCGGTGATCGTGCTCAGCATGTCGGCCGGGTTCTATCTGGTGCGGGTGTCATACGCCTACATGATCTTCTTCGTCACGATCATGGTCGCGCAGCTGTATATGGTGCTGCACGAGTTCTCCGACCAGCTGCTCGTGCTCCGGCTGGAGGAGACGGCCCTCGGCGGCGCCATCGGCATCGCCGTCGGCCTGCTCGTGACGCCCGTGAGCACCCGCGACACCGTCGAGAGCGCACGACGCGACCTGCTGACGGCCATGGCCGACTTCCTGTCGGCCGCCGGCGCGCACCTCGACCCGTCGCGGCCGACCCCGCTGCCCGACCTCGACGCGCCGCTGCGCGAGCTCGACAACAGGCTGCGGGCGCTGCTGCAGGTCGCCGCACCGCTGACGCGGCCGATGGTCGTCTCCAACAGTCCGCGCTGGGCGCGCCACCGGCTCACCCTGTATGCCGAGTCGGTGCGCGCCGCCCAGGGGCTCACCCGATCGCTGCGCAGCGTCGACGACGGCGACACCCAGCTGGCCACGGCCACGGAGTGCCTGGCCAGGATCGTCACGGACATGAGCACGGTGCCGGTCGCCATCGGCGGACCGCCCAGTTTCGACCCCGCCGGCGTGACCGCGGCAATGGAGCACGTCGACCGCGCGATCGGCCTGGCCGACCCGGCCTCCCCCGGGCTCGTCGGCGCCGCGCACGACCTGACCCGCCTGCATCGCGTGCTCGACGAGCTGGTGCACTTGCGCCGCCCCGACCGTCCTGACCGCGCCGGCCTCGCCGATCGCACCGCCCGCGCCTCCTCCCGGTGAGCCCCTCCGCCGAGTGGCCCACATACCCGCCGAGTGGCCTACTTATTCACGCGAATATGTGGGCCACTCAAGGGTTTTGTGGGCCACTCGGCGGAGAGGGTCGGGCGGGTATGCGCAGGTGGCGGAGGGCGCTGCGCGCGGCGTGGAAGCCGCACATG
>CAYPQR010000446.1:0-3033 GCA_964412865.1 uncultured Intrasporangiaceae bacterium | reverse complement strand
CGTGGGACGGGCACCGTGTGCTCCTCGACCCGTGGCAGCGCCTGGTCGATCGGCCCGTCCTCGTCAATGACGATCTCCCGCTGTCCGATCGTGTCGTGCGCGGTGAGAGTGTGGCGGCGAGGCGGATCACCCGCGCGCTGCGGGACGGCGGGGACGTGCTCGCCGCGCTGCGCCGGGAGGGCGTGCGTTTCGTCCTGGTGGAGACCGACCAGCCGCGCGCCGGAGCCGTGCCCGACCTGACCGATGCCACGGTGCTGGCCCGTGAGCGGGGGCTGGTGCTGTATGACATCGGGCGGGATGCGTCGGTGGCTCCGGTGCCTGGCCCGCACGGCTGGTGGCGATATCTCGGCCTGATGGCGGGTGGCGCCGCCGTGGTGCTGGTCGTCGGGGAGGCCTGCCGCGAGGGGAGGGGCCGAAACCCCGTCCGGGCAGCCTGATGTGCGAGGACGTGCGGCAACGGCGGGACGTCGAGATTTTGTGCGGCCCGCCGACCCTACTCGCGCGTAGGTTCTTGTTATCGTGGGCTGCAGTCGGGCCCCGGCGGACGCCGGAGGCGCAGTTGAGCAGCAGCGAAGAGGTGAGGGCTGGATGAGCGAAGGCGGCAAGAAGGCGGCGTTCAACGTCGGCGGCGTCATCATCGGCGCCGTCCTGGCGGCGGTGGCCGTGTTCGGGCTGGTGGCCCAGCAGAGCTCGGCCTCCCAGCCGCAGAAATACAACTCCACCATCACCTACGACCAGTAGCCTCGATCCTCCGCCGTCGCCCGGAGTGATGGCGGACCGGTGGTGATGCGTGGCTGTGCCACGATGGGCGCCGTGTACGAGATCGTCGATGCGGCGCCGAGCGCCGAGGACTACATCCGCCTGCGACATGCTGTCGACCTGCCCTGTGGGTCAGTCGCCGCGGTCGAGCGCGGGCTCACGGCCGGCTGGGCGGCCGTCACCGCCGTGACCGAGGTCGGCGACACGGTCGGGATGGGCCGCCTGATCGGTGACGGCGCTCTGTTCCTACAGGTGGTCGACATGGTCGTCCTGCCCGCGCACCAGCGGGCGGGCCTGGGCGGGCGCATCCTGGACCGCCTGCTCGAGCAGGCCCGGCAGGGAGCACCGGAGGCGTTCGTGTCGCTGATCGCCGACCCGCCCGGTCAGGGCCTCTACGCTCGGCACGAGTTCATCGACGTGGACCCCTCGCTGGGCATGCGGTGGCTCGGCTCCCGCGGAGGCTCCAGCGACATCGTCAGGTGATCCGTCCGGGCGCGGTCATACTCCCCGTGCCTCAGGGGTTGACGCCGTGGCAGGGCCCGGCCCCGCACACGTCGGTCACCGCGCCGGTGGTCAGGAAGTAGGCCTTCTGCCGCTGCGCGGCCGGCTGCGATCGTGGCATCTCGTGCGGATCCGTGCCGTATGCGGGGCCCGCAGGTGGTGTGTTCGTGAGCGGCACCGGCGGGGTGCCGGAATCCCACACCGTCATCGCGGACCCGTGGTACGGGTAGTCGCGGATCGTGCGGATGCCCCAGTACGGGTGGACGTCGGGGGAGCGGCCGTGATCAAGTGCCGGCCGGTGGATCGCTGCGTGAACCGTTCGGGCCTCGACGGCGGCGCTGACCGGTGCGACCTGGTGGTCGCCGAACGCGACCTGCATCAGCACCTGGTGGCGCGGTGTGCCGGGCAGCGGATCGTTGGTCATGTGCTCGGCATACCCGTCGGCCTCACCACGGTCCCAGAGCATCTGGATCAGCGAGAAGATGATCTGCTGGTCCAGCTTGTCCGGGTAGGACTGGTCCATGATCTGCAGGAACGGCGCCGCGTCGACGCTGCGGTTGATCAGGGTCGAGTAGTTCATCCCGGTCACCCCGAGCACGCCACGCGGTATGTGTCTGGCAATGGCCATCAGGGCACCGCCGATGATGCCGCCCTGGCTGTTGCCGTCGTAGGCCAGCGTCTGTCGCGTGTTGATCAGCGGAGTGCCGGCGGCGTTCTGGAACGCCGAATTGGTCGCGAAGCCACGCGAACTGGTCATCAGCCGGCCGAGGAACAGGGCGTCCAGGAGCCCCTGCTGAGAGCGGTCCGGAATGGAGTCGAACGTCGAGAAGTCCTGAAACGCCGCGAGCACGTTGGCGGTGTCGCCGCTGGCCATACCGATCCACGACGTGGCGCAGAAGACGAAGTCGTAGCCGGAGCTCATCACCTCGACGTTGTGGGCGTCGATCTCCGTCGGCGATCCGAGCAGGCCGTGTCCATACAGCGAGGGATGTGCCGGGTATACCGGTGCGTCGGCATCCGCGGGATCGGTCGACGCGGATCTGGGGATGTTGCAGACGAAGTCGGCATGCTGGATGTTGCCGGGGAGCTGTTGCGGCAGACCGTTTCTGCCCAGGTTCAGGGTGGATCCGGGCGGACCACCCTGCTTGTTCAGGTAGCTCGGCACGTCGAACGTGCCGGTGATGTGACGCGAGATCAACGCGTTCTGCGCCTTGCTGTAGTCGGTGACGGAGTCGACGTGGAATGCGGGCGCTCGTCGGCCGAGTTGCCGAAATGCCGTGTCGCGCATGTGGATCATGCGTCCGGTGAGGTTCTGCGTCGAGGCGACCGTGAAGTCCCATGCGAGATACAGCCCGCGTCTGCCGACGTGGTGGCGGGCGAGTGTGCCGAGGATCTTCTTCATCTGCGGCATCCGTTCCCGGGCGGCACGACCGTGCGGATGGCCGTGCAGGAACTGGGAGAAGGCCGGCTGTGCCGCGATGCGCCGGCCGCTCGTGTCACGCAGGTCGCGCAACGCAACGACGTAGGTGTCCCCGTCCTTCAGGTTGCGTGCCGGGTGGATGAGCAGCGCCTGCTCGCTGGTGTCGGAGTCGTTGGCGTCGAGCTCGGCCCAATAGGGCCAGCGTTGCCCGGTGTCCTCGTCGAGGAGCACGATCGGCGCATCGCGGCGCATCGATGCACCGATGTCGGTGATCGGTGCCGCCCCGGTGCGTTTGAGGTCCAGCCCGGGCACGTGGGTGAGGATCAGCGCACCCGGGCTGAAGCCGTCGCTCT
>CAYPQR010000445.1:0-3035 GCA_964412865.1 uncultured Intrasporangiaceae bacterium | reverse complement strand
CACCCCAGGTGAAGATCGGCATGCGGAACATCGTCATGCCGGGCGCGCGCATACACACGATGGTCGTGATGAAGTTGACCGATCCGAGGATGGTGCCGAATCCGGCGAGGATGAGTCCGAAGGTCCACAGGTTGCCGCCGAGCCCCGGGCTGTAGGTCGGGCCGGCGAGTGGCTGGTAGGCGAACCAGCCGAATGCGGCGGCGCCCTGCGGGGTGATGAAGCCCGAGACAGTGATGATGCCGCCGAAGAGATACAGCCAGTAGGCGAACATGTTCAGCCGGGGGAAGGCGACGTCCGGCGAGCCGATCTGCAGCGGCATCAAGGCATTCGCGAAACCGGCGAACAGCGGGGTCGCGAACAGCAGCAGCATGATCGTGCCGTGCATCGTGAACAGCTGGTTGTATTGCTCCGGATTGTCGACGACCTGCAGCCCCGGCTCGACCAGCTCGGCACGGATCAGCAGGGCGAGCACGCCACCGATCATGAAGAACGAGAACGACGTGAAGAAGTAGAGGTTGCCGATCACCTTGTGGTCGGTCGTCG
The DNA here is from genome assembly GCA_964412865.1 of uncultured Intrasporangiaceae bacterium. Taxonomy (GTDB): domain Bacteria; phylum Actinomycetota; class Actinomycetes; order Actinomycetales; family Dermatophilaceae; genus Leekyejoonella. The sequence goes on along the minus strand of CAYPQR010000445.1, from coordinate 2,492 downwards.
TGATCCATTTGACGACGGTCCGCCCCGGATGACGTGTATGCGCCGCGGCACGCGGCTCTCGTAGGTCCCCGGCATCGCTGGTGCGAGCGACAACGCTGGCCATCATGCAACCCTTCTCCGGCCATCGTGAATGCGGTCGTGGTGGAGACGTCCGCGTCGGTGCCACGGTGTGCGCTCGGCACGAGGGTGAACGGCGGCTCGGATGCACCGACCCACGACCGGTAGCTGCGCAGCCGGTGTGTCGTCGGTAGGATGTGCCGTTTTCCAGTGTGCGCCGCACCGCCGGTTTTTTCAATACTTTGAGATTTATTAACAGGATTGAATCCGCTTGAGCCGGCGGGCTATCGGCGGCGCGACGGCGAGGGCGCCACCCGCCATCGCGGGTGGCGCCCGTGCATACCGCGTCAGAGTGAGGTGTATGCGACGCCCGGGTCGGCGAGCCTTTCGGCGTCGACCGTCCGCCCGCTGACGATCAGCGGCTTGATCTCGTCGAGCACGTCCCAGACGTTGACGTTCATCGCCGCCTTGATGCGGTCCTCGGCGTCGAGCCAGAACGCCACGAATTCGCGGGCCCTCAGATCGCCGCGCACGACGACCCGGGCGTAGCTGCCGGACGGCGCGTGACCCGCATACTCCATCCCCAGGTCGTATTGGTCGGTGTAGAAGTAGGGCAGCCGGCGGTAGGTCGCGTCGCCGCCGAGCAGCGCGGAGGCCGCCACGGCCGGTTGGTTCATCGCGGCATCCCAGTGCTCCACTCGCACGCGGTGGCCGAGCACCGGGTGGTCGTGCGCGGCGATGTCGCCGACGGCGAAGATGTCCGGGTCACTGGAGCGCAGTGACGCGTCGACCAGCACGCCGTCGTCCAGGTCGAGCCCGGCGGACTTGGCCAGCTGCAGATTCGGTGTGGCGCCCACGCCGATGAGCACCGCATCGGCGTCGATGGTCGTGCCGTCGGCCAGTTGCACGCCGACCACCTTGTCGTCGCGGGTGAGGATCGCCTCGGTCTTGACCTCGGTGCGCAGGTCGACACCGTGCTCCGTGTGCAGGTCGGCGAAGACGCGGGCGAGCTGCGGGCCGAGCACCGCCAGCAGGGGCAGGTCGCCGACCTCCAGCACCGTGACCTGGGTCTGCGCCTCCCGTGCCGCGGCCGCGACCTCGAGCCCGATCCAGCCGCCGCCGATGACCACCAGGCGTCGCCCGTCCCCGAAGCACGACCGGATGGCGTCGCAGTCGTCGCGGTGGCGCAGCGTGTGCACGCCGTCGGCGTCCGCTCCCGGGAGCGGAAGGGTGCGCGGTGTCGATCCCGTGGCGAGCACGAGCTTGTCGTATTCGAGCGTGGTCCCGTCCTCGAGCTGCACCCGATGGGCCTTCGCGTCGACGGTCGTCGCCGCCGTGCCGCACCGCACGTCGACACCGTGCTCGGCATACCAGGCCGCGGGATGCACGGTGATGTCGTCGGCCGACACCTCGCCCTTGAGGTATTCCTTGGACAGCGGCGGGCGGTCATAGGGCAGCTGCTGCTCGGCGGCCACGAGCGCGATGTGGCCCTCGTAACCCTCGTCCCTCAGTGCCTCGACGGTCTTCGCTCCGGCCAGACCGCCGCCGATGACGACGACGTGCCGGGGTGTGCTCGGATCCATGTGCTCGCGACTCCTTCTATCGACGTGTCAGATTGTCTTTAGAATTGTGCCGCCGTCAGGTTTTGTCAACATTCTTTGTCGATAGAGATACTCCGTGTCGATCGGAATGGCGGCAGGGGCCGCCTCCTGATTGGATAACCAGCTATTGGAATATGTATAACGACATTGCGGTTACCGCGCATGGCGGAGCAGCCCATGACGGCCCAAGGACAAAGGTGGTTTCTGTGCCCATTCTCAACGACGTGACCGAAGCGATCGGCAACACACCGCTGGTGCGGATCAACCGCATCATCGACACCGGCGACAGCGGCACCGTCGTCGCGGCCAAGCTCGAATACGGCAATCCGGGGGCGTCGGTGAAGGACCGCATCGGCGCCGCGATCATCCGGGCCGCCGAGGAGGCCGGTGAGCTCCAGCCGGGTGGCACCGTCGTCGAGGCGACGTCGGGCAACACCGGCATCGCCCTCGCCATGGTCGGTGCCGCGAAGGGCTACGACGTCGTGCTCGCCATGCCCGAGAGCGCCAGCAAGGAGCGGCGCGCCCTGATGCGCGGGTTCGGCGCCGAACTGGTGCTGACCGACCCCGCCGGCGGCATGAAGGCCGCCGTCGAGAAGGCGAACGAGATCGCGAAGGAGCGCGGCGGGGTGCTCGCGCGACAGTTCGCCAACGAGGCCAACGCCGAGATCCACCGCCGCACGACCGCCGAGGAGATCTGGCGCGACACCGACGGCTCGGTCGACGTCGTCGTCGCCGGCATCGGCACCGGCGGCACCATCACCGGCGTCGGCCAGGTGCTGAAGAAGTACAACCCCGACCTCACGGTGTATGCCGTGGAGCCGGCCGAGGCGCCGC
>CAYPQR010000444.1:0-3040 GCA_964412865.1 uncultured Intrasporangiaceae bacterium | reverse complement strand
TGGCTGTTGCCCGACGTCAGCCTCGGCTGGGGGATCGCCCTGGGCGCCATCGTCAGCCCGACCGACGCCGTCGCGACGTCGATCGTCAAACGCACGGGTGTGTCACGGCGGGCCGTGGCGATCCTCGAGGGCGAGAGCCTGCTCAACGACGCGACCGCGCTCGTGCTCCTGCGCACCGCGATCGCGAGCGCGGCCGCCGCCTTCTCCATATGGGGGGTCATCGGCGACTTCCTGTTCGCCGTGGTCGTCGCGGTCATCATCGGGTTCGTCGTCGGGCGCCTCAACATCTGGGTCCGGGCTCGGGTCGCCGACCCCACCATCAATACGGTGCTGTCGTTCACGGTGCCGTTCATCGCATCGCTGCCCGCGGAGCATCTCGGCGCGTCGGGGCTGGTCGCGGCCGTGGTCGCCGGGCTGGTGACCGGTCATCACGCGCCGCGCACCCTCGCCCCGCAGCACCGGCTGTCGGACGAGCAGAACTGGCGGATGATCGAAACCGTCCTCGAGGGGGCGGTGTTCCTCACGATGGGTCTGCAGCTGCAGCACATCGTCACCGACGTCGATGACGCGCACCCGGGGGTGGTCATCGCGGTGCTGATCGCGGCCGCCGGGCTCGCGCTGACCCTCGCGATCAGAGCGGCCTACGTCGCGCCGCTGCTGCACGGGCTGGCTCGCCGGGCGGCCCGGCACGAGCGGATCCAGCCGCGGGTCAAGTCCATGCAGCAGGCGCTGGACGACCCGGATCAGGCCGCATCGATGATGGAGCGGATCCCGGCCTGGCGCCGGAGCGGGCAGATCGACCTCGAGCGAATGGCGACCCGGGTGCGCCGGATGCTGGCCGACATCGACTATTTGTTGCAGGCCCCGCTGGGCTGGCGCGAGGGCACCGTCGTCGTCTGGGCCGGTATGCGCGGCGCGGTCACCGTGGCGGCCGTGCAGACCCTTCCCGGCGACACACCGCACCGCTCGACGCTCGTGCTCGTCGCCTTCGCCGTCGCGACGCTGTCCCTCGTGCTGCAGGGCTCGACCCTGGGGATGGTGATCCGCTGGGTGCGTCCGGCCGTGCCGGACCCCGAGGTGGCCCAGGACGAGCGGGCGCGGCTGATGCGCATGCTGAACGACGCGGTGCCGGACGCGCCACCCATCGAACCGGCCTCCGTCGAGAGCCGGCAGCAGCGGCTCGACGTGATTCGCGCGCGGCGGACGGCCCTGCTGGACGCGCGGGACGACGGCACATTCGACGCCGAGGTGCTGCAGGGCGCGCTCGCCGTGCTGGACGCCGCCCAGATCAGCCTCGAGATCCAAGGTGAGCCGCTCGACTGACGGCGGGCGACCCCGAGCCGTGAAGAGGAACTTTGCGGGCGTCACATACGTCTCACCCGTAGAGGTGTCGCGCTTCGTTGTCCCTGTGGAGAACGACAGTGCCGACATCTAGACTTGGCCGCAACTGACGGCAGGGACATCCCGCCACCGACTGGAGGACCCATGGCGAGCAATCCGGTGTTCAACCGGTTCAACGACGACCTGTCGAAGGGGCGCTACGCCTCGATCGGCAAGCCGCAATACGGCGCCTACGGCACGCCGGAGCAGCAGGACCAGCAGCGCTTCAGCGGCCCGCAGCCCTACCCGCAGCAACAGGGCGCGGCGCCTCAGGGCTATCCCCAGGGCGCCGACCCGTTGGAGTCGATGTATCAGCGCCCCGCCGCGGGCCCGGTGCAGTCGCGGCGGATGACGCTCGACGATGTCGTCGCCAAGACGCTGGCACTGTTCGGGCTCGTGATCGTCACGGGCGCCATCTCCTGGTTCGTGGCGGCGGAGGACCAGTCCGTCGGCATGGGCCTGTGGCTCACCGGCATGATCGTGGGTGTCATCCTCGGCTTCGTCATCGCCTTCAAGAAGACGATCTCGGTGCCGCTGATCGTGACGTATGCGGTCGTCGAGGGTCTGTTCCTCGGCGCGGTCAGTCAGTTCTTCAACACCATGTGGCCGGGCGTCGTGGCGCAGGCCGTGCTCGCGACTCTTTGTGTCTTCATCGGGATGTTCGCCGGCTGGAAGTTCGGCGTCATCCGGGTGACCCAGCGCTCCCGCAAGATCTTCATGCTGGCGATCATGGGCTACTTCCTGTTCGCCGTCGCCAACGCGGTGCTCGTGTGGACCGGCATGCTCGACGGGTTCGGCGTCGGCGGCAACGGCACGCTCGGCATCATCATCAGCATCATCGCGGTCGGGCTGGCGTCCTATTCGCTGGCGATCGACTTCGACACCATCGGCCGCGGCATCAACGCGGGCCTGCCGCAGAAGTACTCCTGGCTCATGGCCCACGGCCTGATCGTCTCGCTCGTGTGGCTCTACATCGAACTGCTGCGGCTCTTCGCGAGGATGCGCGACTGAGCGGCGACTCGCGGCAAGGCGGCTCGAGCGGGCGCGACGTGCGAGCTGCCACGGACGGTCCCCGCGACGGCGGTCTGGGCGGGCGCGATGTGCGATCTGCGGCGGCCGGTTCGGGCGGGCGCGACGTGCGATCTGCCACGGGCGATTCGCCCGACGAGCGTGCCCGACTCGCGATGCAGCGCGTGGTCCGGCGGTGGCAGCAGCTGCCGCTCGACCGCGCGCTGCGTGCGTCGGGCGCGGTGCTCACCCTCGCGCAGGCGCTCGCCGACGAAACAGCGAGCGCGCAGGGGCGGCCGAGCCACCGCATACCCGATCTGGGTCCGGCGACGGCGCTCGACCAGTTGCGCGTGATGGTCTATGACGCGCGGCAGGCCGGCCTCGACGCCGACGACCTCGCCACCCGCCTCACCGCCCTCCTCCACGCCATCGGCTGAGACCCACCCGCCGAGTGGCCTACATACCCGTCGAGCGGCCCACCTATTTGCGCAAATAAGTAGGCCGCTCAAGCGGTATGTAGGCCACTCGGCGGGGAGGGCCGGAGGGGGTCAGGAGAGGCGCTCGAAGATGATCGCCATGCCCTGGCCGCCGCCGACACACATCGTCTCGAGGCCGAACTGGGCGTCGCGCTCCTGCATCCCGTGGATCAGCG
>CAYPQR010000443.1:0-3044 GCA_964412865.1 uncultured Intrasporangiaceae bacterium | reverse complement strand
TGCCTCCAGCACGAGACCGACCACCTCGACGGCAAGCTCTATCTCGACCGGCTGAGCCCGACCTACCGCACCGAGTCCCGCCAGGCGCTCAAACTGCGCGGCTGGGAGGCCGACCACATCACCAAGTGGGATCCGGCCACCCAGAAGGCCGAGGAGGTCTGAGCAGGTAGGACGCATTGTCGCGCCATAGCGTGATCGAGCGTCAACATCCTGTGGCGACGAGACTCATTGTCGACGGTTCGTCGCGCTATAACGTCAACGCCCGAGCAGCCTGGCCAGAAGGCCGCGCGGCCGCTCCTGCTGCGGATGGCCCGCGCACCACTGCCCGGCCGGCACCGACGCCTTGACCTGATCCACGTGCTTGCCGCAACCGGCCCACGTGGTCTTGCCGCAGGTCTTGCACTTCACGGGACGACACATCGCATACTCCTTTCGTCGCGCGCCGGTCAGGCGGTCTGCTCGCCGGCTTCGAGGGCGTCGGCGAACTCACAGAACGCGTCGTATGCGCGCGGGCCGTGGATCGTCGCCGGGCCACCCTTCATCAGGAACGTCACGCCGATCGCCTCGGCAGCCTGCTGACGGGTCGCGCCGGCACGGGCGGCCGCCTGGGCGTGGGAGGCGATGCAACCGTCGCATCCCTCGACGACGCCGATGGCCAGGGCGATGAGTTCCTTGGTCCTGACATCGAGTTCACCGTCCGCGAAGGCCGCGCGATGCAGTTCGCCGAACCCCTTGTAGACCTCGGGCACGCTGCGGCGCAGCTGCCGGTGCAGTGGCGAGAGCTCCTGCAGCACAGCGGCTCCGTGGGAAGTGTGGTCGGTCATGATGTGTTCCTTTCGATCTCTTCGATGTGGTCAGTGGGAGAAATGGATGTCGGGCAGGATGCGCCGCAGCCACGCGGGCACCGCCCAGGCGGCGCGGCCGGTGAGGCGCAGCAGCACCGGCAGCAGCACGAGGCGCACCAGGAAGGCGTCGAGCAGCACGGCGACCCCGAGGATCACGCCCATCTCCTTCGGTGGCAACGGCCCCGAGAGGGAGAACGTGAAGAACACCGCGACCATGACGGCGCCCGCGGCGAAGATGACCCGGCCGGAGTGCGCGAGCGCCTCGACCATGGCCTGTCGCGGGTCGTGGGTGCGCTCCCAGTGCTCCTTGGCCGACGCGAGCAGGAAGACGGTGTAGTCCATCGCGATCGCGAAGATCATGGCGAAGAAGAACACCGGCGCCCACGCGTCGAGGAAGCCCTGCGACTCGAACCCGAAGACCCCGCTGGCGAATCCGTCCTGGAAGATCAGGCGGGCGACACCGAAGGCGGCCGCGGTCGACAACAGGCTCGCCAGCGTGCCGAGCAGCGAGATCAGCGGTGCCTGCAGCGCGATCAGCAGCAACACGAAGCCCATGGCGAGCACGATGCCGATGACCCACGGCGTGGAGGCATCGAGCTGGGCCTTCAGGTCGAGGTTTTCGACGGCCGCGCCGCCCACGAGTGCCTGATCGGGCAGGTCGGCCCGGAGCCGGTCGACGGTGTCTCGAAGCTCCGGATCCGACGGGTCGACCGTCGGCACCGCCTGCACGAGGGCGTATCCCGAACCGTCGCCCGCGTGGGCCGCGGGTGTGGCGGCGGCGATGCCGGGCTCGTCACCCAGTGTCTGCTGCACCTCGGCGACCTGCGCCCTCGGCGCCACGATCTGCAGTGCGCCCGGGGCGCCGGGGCCGAAGGCGTCGTGCACCCGCTCATACCCGACACGGGCCGACGCGTCCGACGGCAGCACCTTGATCGAGGGCATCGACGTGCGCAGGCCCATCAGCGGTATGGCCAGCGCCACGAGCACGATCAGCGCGGCACCGCCGAACACGACAGGGCGGCGCCACAGCCGCTCGCCCCACGAGGCGAACTTCTTCGAGCGGTGCTCGTTCGTGCGTGACCATGGCAGCGCGAGCCGGTTGACCCGTTCGCCGAGGGCGCCGAGCACGACCGGCAGCAGGGTCAGGGTCGCGCCCAGCACGAAGACGACGGCGAGCATGATGCCCGCGGCCATCGACCGGAACGACGGCGACGGCACGATCTCGACGGCGGACAGCGCGACCAGCACGGTCAGCCCCGACAGCAGGACGGCCTTGCCGGCGCTGTCCATCGTCTCGGCGATCGCCGATTCTCGGGTCGCGCCCTTACGGGAGAGGGCGGCGCGGAAACGCACCACCATGAACAGTGCGTAGTCGATGCCGAGCGCGAGCGCGAACATCATCGCGAAGTTCATCGCCCAGATCGACACCGGCACGAAGTGGTTGATCACCACGAGCGAGCCGGCGGAGGCGACGAGTCCGGCGAGGGTGAGCAGCAGGGGCAGGCCGGCGGCGACCAGCGCGCCGAAGGCGAGCACGAGGATGGCCAGCGTGACGGGCCAGGAGAACATCTCCGATGTCATCATGGCCGACAGGTTGGCGGCGTTGAAGTCGGCCCACAGCTGAGAAGCACCGGTGGGCTCGACCTGGATCCCGTTGCCGGAGAGCGCAGTCAGCGGCTCCTCGAGGTCGTCGGCGGCCCGCACCATGTCATTGGTGTCAGCGCCCGCTCCCCCGAGCACGACCGCCGTGCGCCCGTCCTCGCTGAGGGTCGCGCCCGCCCGGGGTTGCACGATCTGCGCGATGCGGGGGTCCGACTTCAGGATCGACGTGACCTCGGTGAGGACGCGCTGCCCCTTCGCGGAACTCAACGGCGCATCGTCGCTGTGCACGACCACCTGCAGTGCGGAGCCGGCGTTGCCACCGAAGTGCTTCTGCGCGATCTCGCGCGCGGCGACCGATTCGGACCCGTCCGCCTGCCATCCCGCGCCCGACAGCGCGCCCTCGACCCGAGGGGCGAACGCGCCCAGCCCGACGACGATCAGCAGCCAGAGCACCAGCGTCGCGCGGCGTCGGCGCATGACCAGCAGGCCGAGCCGGCCCAGCCGGCCCGGACGCGTCTGCGCCAGCGGATCGGCCGCTTCGGCGGTGGACGTCGTCATCGTCTCTCCTTCGTTGCAAATAACCCCCCGGGGGGATAC
>CAYPQR010000442.1:0-3061 GCA_964412865.1 uncultured Intrasporangiaceae bacterium | reverse complement strand
CGATCCCTGCGTGAGCCCACAGGCAGCCGAGCAATGCCATAGTCGACCTCGGCGAGCGTGACCGCCGTGGTGTGCAGTCGTCCCACCTTCTCGATCCATGCGGCGACGTTTCCGTCCGGGTTGCCGCGCATCATCTCCGAGACGATGTTGGTGTCGATGACGATCACGACGACTCCGGCAGATCGGCCGCGCGTGGCGTGTCCCGCCGGGCAGGGATGTCCAACTCGACACCACCCACCCCGGCGAAGCGCTCCCGGATCACCTGGCCCAGGTTGGGTCGGTCATCCTCGTCGTCGGCGAGGCTCTCGGTCAGGATTGCCCGTACCTCGGCCTCCATCGACCGCCCGTGGCGAGCGGCTCGCACCTTCAACCGGGCCGCCACGTCGTCGTTGAGGTCACGCACGCTGATCGCCGCCATCACGACCACCTCCTGCCAGCAATGCTAGCACTCCACGTCCCGCAGGACGCTCGGCTTGCGGGCGCGGTGTGCTGGACAGGCGCGCGATCTGCACGGGCGACGTATCCACATTCCTCGGGAGCGGGCAGAGCGCGGCATATGCGACGCGATCTACCCGCTGCCGGCCCGTGGCGTCGACAAGAGTGAGCAGCACGCGGTCCGACTGCCCCACTCCATCCGCTGCTCGCGCCGCACGTCCATCGTCTATCGGGACTTCCGTTCCGCTGCTCCGAATTCAGCCCGCTGTCAGCGCAGCCTGAGGATTTGGACACGATGCGTGGAGACGTGCTGACGCGGCTTCTTGTCGACGTGCAGGTCAGAGCGCTGCGGCGGTGGCAGATCGCGCGGAAACCGACAGCGACGGCAGACGTCAGCGCACATCCCGCAGATGGTGCGATGCCGCGATGATGACCTCCAGGCCGTCGCGCGTGACGCGCTGGGAGACGGCCGAGCCGCTGATGCCCTCCTGCGTTGCGAGCGCCGCGCGGGTGGTCCCGTCGAGCAGACCGCTCAGGATGCGCAGCGACCGCTCGTCGAGGGCGCCGATCAGCTGGTCGCGGCAGGTCAGAGCAGCGTTGATCGCCTCGGGGGCGGGGCCGTCCTCGCCGGCCCGGCGGTATGCCGTGCGCACCCGCCGCAGGCCCGGTCGCTCCTCGAAGTCCGCGGCGGCCTCGATCGCGGCCCGCGCCGCCCACCATCCGGGCCCGTCCTGAGTGCCCCGCTCGGCGTCGAGGAGGGTGACCTCCCCCCATCCGATCCCGAATCGCGCGGGAGCGTCGGGGAGCAGGTGCACCTGCAGCCAGAACGCTGCCTGGAGAGCCTCACCCAGGGTGGCCCAGGTGCCCTGGAACTCATCGCCCGCGGTGATGTCCAGCGGCGTGGCCGGCGGGATCCGTGCGGTGGCGCCGGCCAGTGCCTCGGTGACCCTGCGATGCAGCGCCCGCCGGTCGTCGCTGCGACGCGATCCGACGAGATCGCCGATCATCGTGGCGTATGAAGCGGTGCCCTTCAGGTTTGCCATACTGAAGACTATAGCTTCATAATGGACGGAGTGAAGCCAGTGGCTTGATTCTCTACCAGGGGCGCTGCTCCCACAGCCGGCGCGGATCGCCCGGCGCGCGCCAGCCACCCTCCTCGTGGACGTATTCCAGCACCGGCCCGTGCTCGACCAGGCGGCGGACCGCGTCGACGAGCCGGTCGACATGATGCTCCCGAGTGGCCAGGCCGATGCTGGCCCGCACGGCGCCGCGGCCCTGCCCGATCACCGCGTCGCACAGCAGATGCGCGCAAAACCGCCCGTCACGCACCGAGATGCCGTGTTCGTCCGACAGCACCTGCGAGATCAGAGCCGGGTCGTCATAGCCGTCGACGGTGAAGGTGGTCACGCCCACGTTCGGCCGGTCGTCGCCGAGCAGTCGCACCACGTGGACACCCGGGATCCCTGCGAGACCCCGTCGCAGCCGCGCGTGCAACGCCTGCTCGTCGGCCTCGACGGAGGCCGCGTGCTCGGCCAGGGTCGCGCAGGCGCTCGCGAGCGTGATCGCCCCGACGGCGTTCGGGGTGCCGCCCTCGTGCCGGTCCGGGCCCGTCTTCCATTCGGTATGCCGAGGCGTCACCGCCGCGGTGGCGCCTCCGGCCGGCAGATACGGCGCCGCCGCATCCAGCCAGTCGCGGCGTCCGACGAGCGCGCCCGCGCCATACGGCGCATAGGCCTTGTGGCCGGAGAACGCGATCCAGTCGGCGCCGAGCTCGTCCAGATCGACGCGGCGGTGCGGCACGAGTTGTGCACCGTCGACGACGACGCGGGCACCGTGGACGTGCGCGATGTCGGCGAGTTCGCGCACCGGCCAGACCTCCCCGGTGACGTTGCAGGCACCGGTCAGCACCACGAGGCGGTGCGTCGCGGGGCTGGCGCGCAGGGCATCGTCGAGCAGCCGGGCCGCCTCATCGACGCTGCCCGGCACCGGCAGTCGCACGGTGTCGCGGCTCGGCCAGGCCAGCAGAGCCGCGTGGTGGGCGCTTGACCAGGCGAAGACGAGGGTGTCGTGCGGCAGACAGTGCGCGAGCAGGGCGAACGCGTCGGTGGTGTTGCGGGTGAAGACGACCTCGTCGCCCGGGCGGGCCCCCACGAATGAACCCACCTGCTCACGGGCCTCCTCGAACCAGCCAGTGGTGAGGCGGCTGGACAGACCCGCGCCGCGATGCACCGAGCCGTAGGTCGGCGCGATCCGCTCGTGCGTGCGCAGCACCGTCTCGAGCGCCGGGGTCGTGGCGCCGTGATCGAAGTAGGCGGCATCGACGACGGTGTGGTGCACGGTCGGGACGCCGAGGTCGTGGGCGGCGGTGCGGGGGAGTGCGGTCGTGTGCCGGGGCAGGCTCGGCTCGTCCGTGATGGTCGATGGTTCAAGGGCGGGTGCAGCACTCATGGCGTTCTCCTTCGGCCTCCAGGACCAGACGCTGTGAGAGTGACGCATGGTCCGCGCTTGCCGTCATCGGTCGATGCCGGCCGGGTCGTCACCCGGAGCACCCCACCGCGGAGGAGGGTTGCCGCCCAGCAAGCCGGGGCTTGACGCTGGGACTCTTGACCTGCGCAGCACTATAACC
>CAYPQR010000441.1:0-3062 GCA_964412865.1 uncultured Intrasporangiaceae bacterium | reverse complement strand
TTCTCGATCACGGGCGTCCATCCGATCGGCCAAGGCCCCGACCATCGGGCGCTCGAGGCCGCTGGCCGGCTAGCCGATGTGCCGGCAGCGGACGTAGGGGCAGCCGCCACCTTCGGCCTCGTCGGGAGCCAATGCCGGGTCGTCGGCCACCCACAGCGCCGTCACCGCGAACTGGCCGAGCTCGACGTGATCGTCACCGGCACGGACCACGGTGGGCCCGCCGAACGGCTTGAGCTCGTGCACCTGCATCCGAGTGTCGAGCCCGACGCCGTGGTCGTCGAACCAGCGCAGCAGGTCGGAGTCGTCGTCGCCGATGCGGGCGACATACCCGACCTCACCGGGCCGCAGCACGGCCAGCGGGCGCGCCACCGGCTGGTGGACGACGCCGTCGCGACCCGGTATGGGGTCACCGTGCGGGTCGCGGTAGGGGTGGCCCAGCATGTCGTCCATCCGGTCGATGAGTTTGCCGCTCACCGCATGCTCGAGCACCTCGGCCTCCTCGTGCACCTCGTCCCAGGAGTATGCGAGCGCCTGCACGAGATAGGTCTCGACCAGCCGATGACGCCGCACCATGTCGAGCGCGACCTCGCGGCCGCGGGGCGTGAGTTCGATCGGGCCGTAGGGCTCATGGGCGACCAGGTGCATCCCGGTCAGCTTGCGGATCATCTCCGACGCCGACGACGTCGAGACCCCGAGGGATGCGGCGATGTCGGCGTTCGACTGCGCCTCGACGTCCCACTCCGCGAGTTTGAAGATCGCCTTCAGGTAGTCCTCGACGGCGATCTGGTTCAGGTTGCCCGCCACGTCAGCACCCTAACGATGCGGCGGGGCGTGCCGTCGCCGCTGCCCTCACGGATGCAGTGCGTCGAACTCCGCGTCGGCCGCCTGCTCCTCGTCGGCATCCATGCGCACGTGGCCGAGGATCGTCTGCAGCACCCGCAGCGTCGCAGAGGCGCGCACACCCCATTCGGACAGATAGCTGAACTGCCACCACCACATGGCCTCGCTGATCCGCCCGCACTCGTAGTGGGCAAGGCCGTGCTCCAGGGCCCCGACGATGCCCGTCAGGTCCTCGGAGAGCGCGCCGCGCGAGATCTCCATCGACGTGACCGGGTCGACGACGTCGGTGAAATCGTCGATGCCCTGGAACGTGGTCGCCAGGTTGATCCGCAGGGCGTCCAGGTCGGCCTCGGGGCCGCTGTCGGCCTCGAACCGCTCGGCCGGGACGACGTCCTGGATGGCGCCGAGGCGGGCACCGGTCACCTGCAGCTGGGCCAGGGCGAGCAGCAGCAGCGGGATGGCCGTGTCGGGGCTTGTCGTGCCCGCGGCCAGTTCGCGGATCGCGCTGGAGAACTCCACGGCGCCGCGCGCGGTCTCGTGCGCGAGATCCTCCATACGGACGGCGGCGGGCTCCTCGGTCACCGTTTCGGTCTTCGTGTCAGGCATCGACAACCCTCCTTCCCTCGAACGCACGCCCCAGCGTGACTTCGTCGGCGTATTCCAAGTCTCCCCCAACAGGCAGCCCCGAGGCCAGTCTGCTGACGGTGATGTCCATGGATCGCAACAACCGGGTGAGGTAGGTGGCGGTGGCCTCGCCGTTGAGGTTGGGGTTGGTCGCGATGATCACCTCGGCCACCGGCTCGTCGCCGAGTCGCCGCACCAGTTCGGTGATCTTCAGATCGTCCGGCCCGACACCGTCGATGGGGCTGATCGCGCCGCCCAGCACGTGATAGCGGCCCCGGAATTCGCGGGTGCGCTCCATCGCGACGATGTCCTTGGGCTCCTCGACCACGCACAGCAGCGACGCGTCACGCCGCGGGTCGAGGCAGATACGGCACTGCTGCCCCTCCGCGATGTTGAAGCACGTCTCGCAAAAACGCACCTTCTCGCGGACGATCGTCAGCACCTCGGTCAGCCGTTGCACATCGGCCGGGTCGGCCTGCAGCAGATGGAAGGCGATGCGCTGCGCCGACTTCGGACCCACGCCGGGCAGCCGGCCGAGTTCGTCGATCAGGTCCTGGACGACACCTTCATACACACTGCGAGCCTATGCCCTGCGCCGGCCGTCACTCCGCCGGTGGGTGCTCGTTGTAGCAGTCGGCGCGCTCCTGGCCGGACAGCGCCGCGATCGCGTCCATGATCTCGTCGGTGGCGATGCGGCGGGCCTTGCCGGCTGGCACCCCATCGAAGCGGCCGGCGAAGTGCAGCGGCTCACCGAAATGGACCGACACGGGCGCGATGTGCGGTCGGTTCTCGCCGACCGGCTGCACGTCTTGCGTGCCGGTGAGCCCGACCGGGACGACCGGCACTCCGGCGGTCATCGCCAGGTGCGCGACGCCGACGCGTCCACGGTAGAGCCGCCCGTCACGCGACCGGGTGCCCTCGGGGTAGATGCCGAACGCGTTGCCGCGCTGCAACAACTGCAACGCGGTGTCGAGCGAATGCGCTGCCGCTCGCGAATCATCACGCTCCACCGGGATCATGCCCATCGACGTGAACCACGCTCTGGACAGCGCCCCCTTGACGCCCGATCCGGTGAAGTAGTCGGCCTTCGCCATGAAGATGACCTGCCGCGGGGCGACCGTCGGGATGACCACACTGTCGACGAACGACTGATGGTTGCTGGCGATGATGACCCCGCCGGTGGCCGGGATGTTCTCCCGGCCCGTCACGGTGGGGCGCCAGACGGCCCGCAGCATCGGGGCGACCACCCGGTGGGAGACCAGATAGAGCATCACTGCTCCACCTGGTCGTCGATGACGGTGCCGCCGAGCACGCTCGCGATGACCGGGATGCCCACCTCGCCGAGGTCGTCGACGTCTTCGTCGTCCATCGAGTCGACACCGCCGCGCACATCGCCGGCGGAGTCCTCCCGCGCGGCCGCGTGGTCGCTGACCGACGGGTCGGGCCCCGCGTCGGCATGGTCGCCGGGGCCCTCGGTGGCCCACTGCGGCGGCGGCGCGCTCACCGCTCCCCAGCCGCCCTCGGCCTCGTTCTCGGACTGGCGGTCGCGGCGGGTTGCCCGACGTGCCGCCTCGCGCGCCCGGTGGCCACCCGGCGAG
>CAYPQR010000440.1:0-3073 GCA_964412865.1 uncultured Intrasporangiaceae bacterium | reverse complement strand
TCTCGATACGCCCTCGACTTCGTCTCGTGCTACTCGACCAGCCCGGGGGACTTTCCGGTCGGTCGGTCTACCCGACGACGCTCAGGACGCGATGCTGCGCCAGGCGTCGGCGATCAGCGGCACGGCGGCCCGAAGCTGCTCCTCCGGCATCGCGAACGGCGTGCGGATGAAGGCCTCGAGGCCGTGTCCCTCGACCGCGAACGACGAACCGGAGGCCAGCAGGACACCCCGCTTCCAGGCGGCCGCCACGAGATCGGAGGATCGCGGAGCCGGCAGATGCCACCAGAGCGACAGCCCTCCGCGGGGCACCGTCACGCTCCAGTCGGGAAGCTGGACGCGCAGATCCAGCAGTGCATCCCGGGACAGCCGGAGTGCCCGTCTGGAGGACTGCGACAGTCCGCCGTCGGCGCGCAACAGCTCGGTGACGACGAGCTGCTCCAACACGGGCGCACCGAGGTCGAGGCACAGGCGGGCGTGATGGATGGCCTGGACCATCGACGCGGGAGCGCGCACCCAGCCGATGCGCAGGCCGCCCCAGTAGGTCTTCGCGGAACTGCCGATGGTCACGCACGACGGACTGTGTGCCGCCATGGGCAGCACCGGGCTCGGATCATCCACCCACATCTCGACATTCGTCTCGTCGACGATCCCCAGCACGTCGTGCTTCCGCCACAGATCGGCGAGGGCCCCTCGCTGCTCGTCGTCCAGATAGAAGCCCGTCGGGTTGTGGAAGTCGGGTAGCGCGATCATGGCGCGGGATGCACGCAGAGCCTGACTCAGACCGTCGAAGTCGGCGCCATCGCCCGAAACCGGGACGGGCACCATCCGCATACGGGAGTCACGAAGCATTTCAAGGGTGTTGGGATATGAGGGACTCTCGATGGCGATCCGGTCGCCGATGCGGAGCAATCCGTGCAGCACGGCCACCTGCCCCGCCAGCGCACCCGTCGTGACGATGACCTGATCGGGATCCGTCGGTGCGCCGCGCTCGGTGTAGCGATCGGCGATCGCCTCCCGCAACTCCGGCAGCCCGGCCGGGAAGTAGCCCATCCCGACGGTGTATGCGGCCAGCCGAGTCATCGCGTCGGCGTATGCGGCGGTCAACCCGTCCGGCGCGGGCGGCGCGGCGCTGCGAAGATCGGCGACCACCACTTCGGGGTCGATGCCGAAGTCCTGCGGCAGCGGCTCGCCGCCACCTCGAGCCAGCCCGCCGGGCACCTGCACCATCGTGCCCGAGCCCCGCTGCGCGAGCGCGAATCCCCGCTCCCGCACAATGCCGTATGCGCGAGTCACCGTGGTGCGGCTGATCCCCAGTGCGCTCACCAGCTCGCGTTCGCTCGGCAGCCTCGTGCCGTGCATCAGGTGACCGTCACTCACCAGCTCGATGATGCGCTCGGCGAGCCAGAGATACGCGGGAGCGCCGCCCCCGGGCGCACCCAGCAGGCTGCGCAGCCTGCCGGCGGAGATGCGCGTGGCCATGAGGCCACTATGATCTGATTGGACCTTTATTTCAAGGCCACTTTGCCCGACGATGGATTCATGCGCCGTCCACGGACCATCACCCCTGCCCGACGACTGGCTCAACTGACTCCTCGCGAGCAGGTCCGGGCGGGCCGCATGCCCCGTCGTGTCACCCAGCTCTTCGTCGGATTGACACTGTATGGCGTCTCGATGGCGATGATGCTGCGCGCGGGCCTCGGCCTCGACCCGTGGGACGTCTTCCACTACGCGATCGCGCTGCACCTGGGCCTCGACCTGGGCACCGTCGTCATCATCGTCAGCATGCTGGTGCTGCTCTTGTGGATCCCGTTGCGGCAGTGGCCGGGTCTGGGCACGGTGTGCAACGCGATCTGGATCGGCATCGTCACCAACATCGTGCTCTGGCTGACGCCGACACCCACCCATCTGGCGATCAGGATCCCGTTGATGCTGGGCGGGGTCCTGCTCAACGGTGCCGCCGGCGGCCTCTACATCGGCAGCCAGCTCGGCCCGGGCCCGCGCGACGGCCTCATGACCGGCCTGCACCAGCGCACCGGGGTCAGCATCCGCATCGTGCGCACCTCCATCGAACTCACCGTCTTCGTCACCGGCTGGCTGCTGGGCGGCACGGTCGGAGTGGGCACGATCATCTATGCGGTGTGCATCGGTCCGCTGGTGCAGCACTTCCTGCAACTGTTCATCATCGACCTGCCCGACCGCACGACCGCACCCGGGCGGGAGGGTCCCGGGATCATCCCGCCCGATGCCGATGCACCAGGTCGACGATGCGCGTGAGCACACCGGGATCGGTGCGCGGCAGCACTCCATGACCCAGGTTGAAGATGTGGCCGGGGGCGGCCGCCCCCTCGTGCAGGATGCGTTCGACCGCGGACTCGATGACACCCCAGGGGGCGAAGCACAACGCCGGGTCGAGGTTGCCCTGCACCGCATACCGTTCACCCAGCCGCGCGCTCGCGACGTCGAGGGGCACGCGGAAGTCGACTCCGACCACCTCGGCGCCCGCCTCTCCCATGGCCGCCAGCAGTTCACCCGTGCCGACACCGAAGTGTATGCGCGGCACGTCGAGATCGGCGACCGCTTCCAGCGCGGCGGCCGAGTGCGGCTGCACGAACCTCCGATAGTCGGCCAGTGACAGCGCGCCCACCCACGAGTCGAACAGCTGCACGGCGCTCGCCCCGGCCTGCGCCTGCACTCGAAGGAAGGTGCCTGCGATGTCGGCGAGCTTGGCGCACAGGGCATTCCAGAGCTGCGGGTCACCGTGCATCATGGCCTTGGTGTGCTCGTGGTTGCGGGAGGGCCCGCCCTCGACGAGGTAGCTGGCCAGCGTGAACGGCGCGCCCGCGAACCCGATCAGCGGGGTGGGCCCGAGTTCGCCGACGAGAAGCCGCACCGCCTCTTCGATGTCGGGCACCATGTCGGGTGTCAGCGCCGGAATCCGATCGACATCGACGGCCGACCGGACGGGATGTTCCACCACGGGGCCGACGCCGGGCACGATGTCGACCTCGACCCCGGCGGCGGCGAGCGGCACCACGATGTCGCTGAAGAAGATCGCCGCGTCGACGCCGTGCCG
>CAYPQR010000439.1:0-3083 GCA_964412865.1 uncultured Intrasporangiaceae bacterium | reverse complement strand
GCCCGATCGCGAAGATCGCGGTCAGCAGGTGCAGGGTCAGCATGATCTTGAACACGCGGCGCAGGCTACCTGGCGCAAGTGAACAGCGCGTGGCCCGTCGCGCGGTCGCGACGTGCCACGCCTACGGATCGAGGTATGCCCGCGGCCCGGCACGGCGGCGGTGAACGCCGGAGTGACGTGTCGCCCGCGCGTGAGAAGGTGTCGTCATGCAGCTGCGCGATCCGGCCCACCTGGTGTCGTCCCGCGCGCCCGTCTACTGGGGCGTGCAGGGCGCACTCACCGGGCTCGTGCTGCTCGCGGTCGCGATCGTGGGCAGCGTCATGGGCTGGATCGACGGCGTATGGCGCCCGCTCGCCATCGCGGCCGCCTGTGTGATCCTGCTCGTCGGTGTCGTCGTGGTCCCGGTGTGGCGTTACCGCGTGCACCGTTGGGAGGTCACGCCGTCGGCGATCTACACCCAGCGCGGGTGGATCACCCAGGAGCGCCGCATCGCGCCGCTCAGCCGCGTGCAGACCGTGGACACCGAGCGGGGGCCGCTCGCCCAGCTCTTCGGCCTGTCGACCGTCACGGTGACCACTGCCTCCGCGAAGGGCGAGATGAAGATCGAGGCGCTCGATCGCGCGGTGGCGCAGCGCATTGTCGCCGACCTCACCGACGCGACCTCGGCCGGGCGGGACGACGCCACATGACGTCCACCACCGGCAGACGATGCCCCGGCCACAGCACGCCACGTCGCGGCGTGTTCACTCGTGTCTTGCCGCCGACCGCGCGGGGGCGGCGGTCCTGTGCGGCGGCCGGGGGCGGCCGCTCATGAGCCCCGACGACCCGCAGTTGCGGCCGATCCGCCCGGCATCGCCGGACGAGGTCATCGACGAGGTCGGCCGCGACTTCCCCGTCGACGACGTGTGGCGACGCCTCAGCCCGAGGATGCTGCTGGTGCATCCGGTGCGCGAGGTGATCCGCTTCCTTCCCGTGCTGATCGGTCTGCTCATCGCGGGCAGCGCCGGCGGCGGCGACAACTGGTGGAGCCTCATCGCGACCGGCGTCGCCATCCTGCTGGGCCTGCTGCGCTGGTTCACCACCGCCTACCGGTTCGATGACGACCAGCTGCAGCTGCGGCACGGGCTCATCAACAAGCAGACGGTGTCGGCGCCGATGGACCGCATCCGTTCGGTCGACGTGACGGCCACGGTCATGCATCGGGTGCTCGGCCTCGCCGAGGTCAAGATCGGCACCGGTGCGGGCGAGAGTGAGCTCAAGCTCGACGGGCTGTCGGCCGGGCAGGCCGCCGCGTTGCGGGCCGACCTGCTGCATCGGCATACGGGCGGCGGCGCATCAGCCGACACGGGCGGGCCGGCGGCAGTCGGCCGGCCGAGCCCCGAGCCGGGCACGATGCAGCCGATCGCGCTCGCCAAGAAGCCCGCCGAGGACACGCTGTATGAACTGCGCCCCGCGTGGATCCGCTATGCGCCGTTCAACCCGACCGGGCTGATCGCGGCATTGGCGGCGCTGGCCATCGTGGTGCAGGCGATCTCGCAGTCGGGGATCGACATCAGCCACAACTCCGAGGTGCGCAGTGGTTGGCAGCACGTCGAGGACTGGGGCCTCGCGCTGCTGATCACCAGCGGCGTGATCGCCGCACTGGTGCTCGTGGTCGTGCTCGCAGTCGGCGGATATGTGTTGTCGTTCTGGGGTTTTCGGCTCACTCATCATCGTGCGGGCGGCACGTTCCACATCAGCCGGGGGCTCCTCACGACTCGTGCCACCTCGCTCGAACGACGCCGTATGCGGGGAGTCGACCTCGCCGAATCGGTGCCGCTGCGCTGGGTCGGCGGCGCGACGCTGCGCGCGATCACGACCGGCGTGAAGGACGACGACCGGGGGATGAGTGCGCTGCTCGCGCCACCGTCGCCCGCACCCGTGGTGCGCATGGTCGGCGACCGGGTGCTGGAGACGCCGGGCGTCTTCGGCGCGGCCCTGACGTCGCACGGCCCGGCGGCCACGCGCCGCCGCTATACCCGAGCCGTCGTGCCCGGGCTTCTCGTCGCCGTCGCGGTGGTGGTCGCGGCCGGGCTGTGGTGGCCTCGCCCGCTCGCGCTCCTGGCCGTCCTGCCGTTGATCGCGGCCGTCGCACTCGGCCGCTCCCGCTCGCGCGCGCTGGGCCACGCGGTGACCCCGCGGTTCCTGGTGGCTCGCTCGGGAGGCATGGCACGGCATACCCGGGTGGTGGCGCGAGAGGGCGCTGTTGCGGTCAGCCTGCGACGGTCGTTCATGCAGCGCCGTGCCGGCGTGACGACGGTGCAGCTGGCGACCGCGGCCGGCCACCAGGGGTATGACGTCGTGGACGTGCCGGCCGACGGCGCCGCCGATCTGGCCGAGCAGATCCTGCCGGGGTATGTCGCACAGTTCCGGGAGTAGTCGCGGCCGGCGTGGTTCTGCGGTAGGGAGCCTCGCCGACGTCGCAGTTTCGCCCCCTACGCTTCGGCGAGATCGCAATGTCGGGCCCTTCTCCCGGAAGTAGGGCCCAACACTGCGATCTCGCGGCCGAACAGGACCAAGAGTCGCGATCTCGCGGATGAGCGCGCCGTGCCCGTCCGCTCAGATCCAGCTCGGGAACCACATCCGCCACTGCCACTGGTGATAGGGGATCACCTGCGCCGTCCAGATCGGCCAGAAGAAGATGAACAGCGCGACGGTGAGGATCGTGAACGCGCCGACGGCGGCCATCCCGAGTTGTCGTCGACGCAGGTCGGCGGTGGGCGGGCCGAGCGCGAGGCCGAGCACGAAGACGCAGGCCAGCACGACATACGGCGAGAACGCCACCGTGTAGAACGTGAAGATGGTGCGGTCCTGATAGGCGAACCACGGCAGCCAGCCGGCGGCGATGCCGGCGAGGATCGCGCCCGCCCGCCAGTCGCGCCGCAGCACCCAGAAGAAGAGCAGCACCGCCAGCGCCGCCGTGCCCAGCCACCAGATCGAGGGTGTGCCGAGTGAGGTGATCGCCTTGCTGCACTGCTCGGCGGTGCATCCGTCCTGACCCTGTTTCGGGCTCTCGTAGAAGAACGACGTCGGCCGGGTCTGCA
>CAYPQR010000438.1:0-3098 GCA_964412865.1 uncultured Intrasporangiaceae bacterium | reverse complement strand
TCGGCATACTCGGGGGATGCCGGTCCCCGCCGACGTCTCGGTGCTCAGGTGTCGCGCGACTCGGGCTGCTCGCTCCACCAGCGCAGCAGTTCGGCGGTGGCGGCCTCCTCACCGACCTCACCCTCGTCGAGCCGGTAGGCCAGCAGGTGCTTGTAGGCCCGCCCCAGCACCGGGCCGGGACGGATCTGCAGGATCTCGGCGATCTGGTTGCCGTTCAGTTCCGGCCGCACCGCGTCCAGCTTCTCCTTCTCCAGCAGGCGCGCGATGCGCACCTCGAGCGCGTCGTAGGTCTGCGACAGGCGCTGTGCCTTGCGCCGGTTGCGGGTCGTGCAGTCGGAGCGCGTCAGCAGATGCAGCCGACCGAGCAGCGGCCCGGCGTCGGTGACATAGCGCCGCACGGCCGAGTCGGTCCATTCGCCGTCGCCATAGCCGTGAAAGCGCAGGTGCAGCGAGATCAGCCTGGTGACGGCCCTGACCGTCTCCTTGTCGAAGCGCAGCGCGCGCAGCCGCTTGCGGGCGAGCTTGGCGCCGACCACCTCGTGATGGTGGAACGAGACGCCGCCGCCCGGCTCGAACCGTCGCGTGGCCGGCTTGCCGATGTCGTGCAGCAGTGCCGCCAGCCGCAGCACCAGGTCGGGGCCCTCGACCGGTTCGACGGCCCCGAGGCCCGGCACCGAGCGCGGTCCCTCCAGGCCGATCGCCTGCTCCAGCACGGTGAGGGAGTGCTCATAGACATCCTTGTGCCGGTGATGCTCGTCGATCTCCAGCTGCAGTGCCGGCAGCTCGGGCAGCACGATCTGCGCCAGACCGGTGTCGACCAGCAGCCGCAGGCCGTCGCGCGGCGCATCGGTGAGCAGCAGCTTGCTCAGTTCGTCACGCACCCGCTCGGCCGAGATCATCGTCAGTTGACCTGACAGGTCGCGCATCGCCTGCTCGACGGCCGGGTCGACCTGCACCCGCAGCTGCGAGGTGAACCGTGCCGCACGCATCATCCGCAGCGGGTCGTCGGCGAACGACTCGGTCGCCGTGGCGGGCGTGCGCAGTCGCCGCGCGGCGAGGTCCGCCAGCCCGCCATACGGATCGACGAAGGTCAACTCGGGCAGCCGCAGCGCCATCGCGTTGAGGGTGAAGTCGCGGCGCACCAGATCGTCCTCGAGCCGCTCACCGAAGCGCACCTGCGGCTTGCGTGACGTGCGGTCGTATGCGTCGGCGCGGTAGGTCGTGATCTCCAGGATGGTGCCGCCCTTGCGCACCCCGATGGTGCCGAAGGCGCGCCCGATGTCCCACGTCGTCGACGCCCACGGCCCGATGAGCCGCTCGATCTGATCCGGCGTGGCCGAGGTGGTCAGGTCGAGATCGGCCGACGTGCGACCGAGGAACGCGTCGCGGACCGGGCCGCCGACCAGGGCGACCTCGTGGCCCGCCGCGGTGAAGATCTCACCGACCTCCTGCAGCATCGGCACGACGGGTGCCAGCTGCGCCACGGCGCGTCGCAACAGGGGCGCCAGCTCGACGGGTTCGGGTCTCGCCTCGGGGTTGTGCACCCCGCAAGGTTAGGGGAAGGTCCGACCAACGCGAAGGTCCGCTGGTTACAGTGACCGAATGAGCCTCCACGCGCACCGCACCGGACGTGGGCTGCGCCGGTTGCCGTCCCTGGAGGAGATCTCCGCGGGCGGCGTGATCATCGACGTGGCCGGTGGGGTGGCGTGGATTGCGCTCATCGCACGGCACAATAGGGCGGGGCGCCTCGAATGGTGCCTGCCGAAAGGACATGTTGAACCCGGCGAGACCCTGGTGGAGACCGCAGTGCGAGAAGTGGCCGAGGAGACCGGCATCATCGGGCAGGCCCTGCTGACGCTCGGCACCATCGACTACTGGTTCTCCACACCGCAGTTCCGCATCCACAAGAAGGTCCACCACTATCTGCTCGAGGCACTCGGCGGTGAGATCAGCGTCGAGGGGGATCCCGATCACGAGGCGGTCGACGCCCGGTGGTTCCGGCTGGACGCCGTGCACGACCGCCTCACCTTCCCCAACGAGCGCCGCATCGCAGAGACGGCGTGGCAGCGGCTCGCCGGGACCGCTTAGTCCGTGACTGCCCGCCGCCCGCTCGCCGTCGCCCTGGCGTTCCTGCTCGCGCTGGCCTGCGCGTTCCTCGCCGGCGTCCCGACCGGTGACGCGGCGCCCGCCGCCTCGTCCTCGCACGTGCGGCTCGACGTGGAAGACATCGAGCCGGTGGTCGCCTCGCCCGGCGATGTCGTCACCGTGTCGGGCAACATCTCCAACCCCACCGACCACCCCATCTATCCGACGGTGAGCGTGCAGGTCAGCTCACAGCTGCTCGACACGCTGACCCGGGTCGACGACTGGACCGCCGGCCGGTTCCAGACCAGCGGCCCCACGGTCGGCCACCAGACACTCACCGCCGTCCCTGCCGGCGGCAATGCCGACTTCGCGGTGCGCATCCCGCGCAAGGCGCTCGACTACACCTATCACCTGGCCTCGCTCCCGATGACCGTGTCGGTCTCCGGCGACGGTATGAAGACCCGACACGTGCGCACCACCCTCCAGTGGGCGAGCACCACGCCGGCCCACCCGATGCACACCACGATCATCGTGCCGCTCACCCTGCCGGCCGACCCTGCGCTGTTCGGCCCATCCGGGCCCGCACGCGTCGCCGCCTGGCAGCGCGCGATCGGCCCCGGCTCACGGATCGACCGGCTGCTCACCGCAATGGCCGACCTGCCGGTGACCTGGGTGGTCGACCCCGCGCTGCTGCAGCCGCCCGCGGCCGCCGACCCCGACCTGCCGGCACCGGCGACCACCGGCACCACCTCGCCCACCACCGGCGAGGAACCCACGAGCCCCACCAGCCCGACCAGTCCTACGACGCCGGGCACCGGTGACGAAACCGAGGCTCCGCCCACCGATGACACCGGCACCGAGGAGCCGATCCTGCCGCCGAGCACCGACACCGATGAGGCGCCGCTGCCGACACCGCCCGCCACCGGCGACGACCAGCCGAGCGGTGACGAGACGATCGGCGCACTCGGCGACCGGCTCCTGGAGCAGCTGCGCCTGGCCGCCGACACCGGCAC
>CAYPQR010000437.1:0-3108 GCA_964412865.1 uncultured Intrasporangiaceae bacterium | reverse complement strand
TGCTCAGAGGTCTCGATACGCCTCGCGCTGGGCGCTCGGCTACTCGACCAGCCAGGGGGATCTTCCGGCTATGCGTCGCCTCGCCGCAGCAGGTTGCCCTGCGGGGGCTCGGAGATGTCGACCTTGCGTCCGCGCAGCCAGGTGCTGCGCACCACGCCGTGCAGGGTGCGCCCGGCATACGCGGTGATCGGGTTCTTGTGCTGCAACTGTTTCGGGTCCACGACGAAGGTCTCCTCGGGGGCGAGCACGACGAAGTCGGCGTCGGCACCCACCTCGATGCGCCCCTTGCGCTCCAGGCCGGTCTGGGCGACGGGCCCCTGAGACATCCACCGCGACACGTCGCTCAGCGTGAGCCCGCGCTCGCGCGCCCCGCTCCAGATCGCGGGCAGGCCGAGCTGCACCGACGAGATGCCTCCCCACGCGGTGCCGAAGTCACCGGTGTCGAGATTCTTCAGGTCGATCGTCGACGGCGAGTGGTCGGACACGATCATGTCGATGACGCCGTCCTGCAGCCCCTGCCAGAGCGCGTCACGGTTGTCGGACTCCCGGATCGGCGGGCAGCACTTGTATTGCGTCGCGCCGTCCGGGATGTCCTCGGCGGTGAAACTCAAGTAGTGCGGGCAGGTTTCGGCCGTGATACGCACGCCGTCGGCCTTCGCGTCGGCGATCAGCGGAAGCGCCTCGGAGCTCGACACGTGCAGGATGTGCACGCGACATCCGGTGCGCCGCGCGCCCTCGATGACGTGCTTCACCGCGAGGTTCTCCGCCTCGCGCGGACGCGACGAGAGGAAGTCACGGTAGTGGCGGCCATGGACGTCGGGCGCCTCGTCGATGGCGTGGCTGTCCTCGGAGTGCACGATCAGCAGTCCGTCAAAACTCGCGATCTCCCGCATGGCCGCCTCCACCTCGTCGAGTGTGAGCGGCGGGAACTCCTCCACCCCGGAGTCGAGCAGGAAGCACTTGAACCCGAAGACACCCTCGTCGTGCAGTGGCTTCAGGTCGGGCACATTGCCGGGCACGGCGCCGCCCCAGAAGCCCACGTCGATGTATGCCTGGTCGGCGGCGACCTTGCGCTTGGTCTCGAGGGCGTCCACGGTGACGGTGG
The DNA here is from genome assembly GCA_964412865.1 of uncultured Intrasporangiaceae bacterium. GTDB lineage: Bacteria > Actinomycetota > Actinomycetes > Actinomycetales > Dermatophilaceae > Leekyejoonella. The sequence continues at coordinate 2,003 of CAYPQR010000437.1, read as the reverse complement.
AGGGTATGCAGTTGAGCGGCATGTCGATCAGGGTCGTCACTCCCCCGCTCGCCGCGGCCCTGGTCGCCGTAGTGAACCCCTCCCATGAGGTGCGACCCGGGTCGTTCACGTGCACGTGCGAGTCGACGACGCCGGCCATCAGTGCCTCGTCGTCGGCCAGTTCGAGGGTCTGCGCCCCCTGAAGCCGCGCATCGGCAGCCTCCACGGCGGCGATCGCGCCGTCCTTCACGCCGATCGTCGCCGCACGCTCCCCATCGGGAAACACGGTGCGGGCCGCCCGGATCACCAGGTCGAGGTCGCTCATCTGACATCTCCTCTCAGTCGGTGCGGGCACGCCGCCACCGATGCCAAGTCTTGCACTTCATATCGCTCACTCGACGACCTTCGTCCGCTGCCGGCCCAGGCCGTGCACCTCGAGTTCGACGACGTCACCCGCCCGCAGATACGGACGCGGTTCGGGATGGTGGCAGGCGACGCCCGCCGGGGTGCCGGTCAGCACCAGATCCCCGGGCTCGAGCGTCATGTGCCTGCTGATGTATGCCAGGGCCTCGCCGACCGGGAAGACCATCCGACCGGTGGTGCCCGACTGCCGCGGTCGCCCGTTGACCCACAGCCTGATCCGCAGATCCTGCAGGTCGTCGACCTCGTCGGGTGTCACCAGCCACGGCCCGATGGGGCAAAAGGTGTCGTGGCACTTGCCTTTCGCCCAGGTCGGGCCGTATTCGGCGTGGGCGCGCTCGGTGATGTCGTCGGCGGTCACGAAACCGCCGATGGCGGACCGTGCCTCCTCGGCATCGGTGCACATGCTCAGTCTCCGGCCCATGACCACACCGAGTTCGGCTTCCCAGTCGGTCCGCACGCTGCCGGGTGGTATACGGATCATGTCGGTCGGTCCGACGACACAGCTGCTCGGCTTGAGGAAGATGATCGGCTCGGGCGGTGCCGGGACTCCGGCACGTTCCGCGAAGCAGTGATAGTTGAGGCCGACGCCGATCACCTTGCCCGGCCGAGCGATCGGCGCACCCAGCCGACCCTCGGGCATACGCTCGAGCATGCCCGCCCAGAGCGCTTGTCGAGCTTCGGCGATCCGGCCCGACGCGAGGAATGTGCCGTCGATGTCGCCGGTGAGCGGGCTCAGGTCACGAATCGTGCCGTGCCCGTCGAGGATGCCCGGGCGTTCCTGACCGGGCTCCCCGACCCGCACCAGCTTCACCGCATCACCCTGCGAGAGCGAAGGGATCCGCGACTGCGCGGGTCATGGCGGCGTTCAGGGATGGTCAGCGGCATGGGAGGTCCTTCCGAGATGCTCGATGGCGATGCGCTCAGCGAGTCTGGCGAGAATCTTGTCGCCCTGGGTCATGCACACCTGCAGATCCGGCTCCATGTCGGTCAACGCGTAGACCGCATCGATGCCAGATCGTTGGAGTCTATTCAGACTCAAGGTGTTTCGTCCGCACACAGCCACCACGGGGATGCCTGCGGCGCGTGCTGCGGCGGCCACGCCGGCCGGTGCCTTGCCGTGCAGGGTCTGCGCATCCAAGGATCCTTCTCCGGTGATCACGAGGTCGGCGCCGCCGAGGTGGTCGTGGAAGCCGACGAGATCCAGGATGAGGTCGATGCCGGGCCGCAGCTGCGCCCCGAGCAGGGCGACGGCGCCGAACCCGACACCCCCGGCGGCTCCGGCACCGGGGGTGTCGCGCAGATCGTCGCCGGTCGCCTCGGCCACGCGGTCGGCGAAGTGCCCGAGCGCCTCATCCAGCACGGGCACGTCCCTCGGCGTGACACCCTTCTGCGGACCGTAGACCGCGGCCGCGCCTCGCGGGCCGGTGAGGGGATTGTCGACGTCGCTGGCAACCGTCACTCGCACGCCGTGCATACGCCGCGAAAGCTCCGTCACGTCAAGCGAATCCAGTAACGTGAGCGCCGCGCCGCCGCGTGGCAGGTCCGTGCCGTCGGCGTCGAGCAGCCGCGCACCGAGCGCCTGCGCCATACCGGCTCCACCG
>CAYPQR010000436.1:0-3109 GCA_964412865.1 uncultured Intrasporangiaceae bacterium | reverse complement strand
CGGCCGCGTGTGAGGGCCACGTAGGCCAGTTGCCGCGACTCGGCGCCGGTGGCGACCGTGTGACACCGGTCTGCTGTGAGCCCTTGGGCGGCGTGGATCGTGCGGGCATAGCCGAGACGTGTCGAGGCGGCGACGTAATCGGCGGGCAATGTCTGGGTGCGCGGGTGCTCACCGATGCGGGTCACCGTCAGCGACCCGTCTGCGCCGACCGAGTCGATGGTCCACCGGTCGCCGTTGCGCACGAAGTCGGACTGGCCGAGCGTCAGGCGCCGGTCGTTGCGACAGGTGCGGATCACGTCGCCCGCCGAGGCGTCGAGCCCGTCCGCGAGGGTCACGCTCGGCCCGTCCGGCGGCCCGTCGGCGGCGATCCGGTCGGCGCGGGCCTGCGCGTTGAGACGGTCGACCATCGCGGTGGTCGGCGCCAGAAGCACCGCGTCGTATCCGCTGTCACGGTCGCGGCGCCAGGCGTTGTAGGCGAGGTGTTCGGCGGCGATATCGCCGCCGACGTGCAGCCGGCCGCGGTCGATATAGAACCCGGCGGCGGCCGTGTCGCCGTCGCGCACGGCCAGCGTTGCGGCGGCCTCGTCGGGGTCTGTGAACCGCACCAGCTCGCGCAACGTGATCGCCCCGGAGTCCGAGGCGATGTCGCGCAGCACACCGCCGGCCTGCACCGAGGCGAGCTGCTGGTCGTCGCCGACGAGGCGCACCTGCCCGCCCCGGGAGGCGACGAACCCGATCACCGCATCGAGGTCGCGGGTCGAGGCCATGCCGGCCTCGTCGACGATCACGAGACTGTCCGGCCCGACATTGTGCAGCCACGCCGGCAGGTCCGTCTCGCCGCCGGCGGTAGCGAGACTGTGGGTGAGCTTGCCGATCGTGTCGGTCTGCGCGCCCAGGTCCGCCCGCAGCGCCGCGGCCGCGGCCGCCGTGGGCGCCAGCCCGAGCACGGTGCCCCCCGAGTTCGTCCAGGCGGTCGCCAACGTCGCCATCGCCGTGGTCTTCCCCGAGCCTGCCGGGGCCAGGGCGAGCTGCACCTGCCGTCCGCTGGTCGCCATTTCGCGCACGAGCGCGGCCTGCCCGCTGTTCAGCTCGCGGCCGTTCGCGGCCGATTCGAGTAGCGCCAGCTCGACATCGATTGCCTCAGCCCCGCGGCCGGCATCAGTCCTCGCCGCGGCGACGATTCGCTCCTCACGGTCGAGCACTGCCTGGCTGGTGTAGAGACGCGACCCGGCGACGCTGTAGACACTGGCACCGTCCTTACGGCGCAGCGCGGCCGGCTCGCCAAAGTCCTCGTCCGGGCCTAGAGCGATGCTGTGCCCCTCGCCGAGGGCGGCTGCGGCGACGCGCTCAACCGCCTCGCCAGCCCCCTCCGGGGCGATGTTCGCGGCCCGGATGCGGCGTTGTGTCTCGGCGATGATGTGGTTTTCCTGCCACCTGGACCTGTCCTCGGACACCGCTGCGACGACGGCTTCCGCGGTCATCTCTACCCACTCGTCCGTGACCGCTACGGCCGGCTGGGGTGCCTGATTGGTCGCCCCGAGCACCATCGCGGACAGCTGCTCCTCGCCACCCAGCACGCGCACGGCGGCGGCGCGCCACGCGGCGCGCTGCTCGGCCAGTGAGCGGGGTTCATGCTTGGCCTGCCGGGTTTCCAGATTCGCCTGCTGGGCCAGGTGGATGTGCTCTGTCGCGGTCGGAACACGGCCGTGGCGAGCCTGAAACTCTGCGGCAAGTTCGCTGCGGCGCTGGTCGATGGCCGCCCTTCGCGACGACCACACGGCGTTGAGCTGTTCGTCGACGCCGACGATCTCGCGGACCACCCGTTTGCCATCGACTCCGGTGTCGCGGGCGGCAAACTGGATGCCCAGCCGCTCGGCGAGCTCGTGCTCGATCGCGGTGTTGTAGACCTCCGAGGCGGCGACATTGGCTTTGTACATCGCCCGGCCGTCGAGGGCGAGCCATTTGATCTGCCCGCCCGGGCCGCGTGTGGCGACCTTGTTCGACACCGCCACGTGGGTGTGCAGGTCGGGGTCGCCAGCGCGGGAATCGCGGTGCGTGAATGCGGTCGCCAGCAGACCCAGCGTGTCGACCTGCGCAATGCCGGCATGCCCTGTACGGGTGAGCGCGGCCGTCTTCTCGACGTAGTCCATCGCGGTGCGCACGGCCGCATCGTGGGCCTCGGCGATAGCTTCGGAGACCTCGCGTGGCGCAACCGCCCACAGCGTAGAGACGGACTTGACCGGGCTGAACGTGAGGTCATACCCGGCGACGGCGGTGGTCTTCTGTCGCGATCCCTTCGCCACGAAACCCGACAACTCGCGGTCGTCGATCGGCGGCCTCCCGTACTCAGCGGCGAACTTCTCACCCGCCACATGGGTGCGAATCTCCGCGCGCACCGCCGGGTCGATCGCCGCAGTCTCCTTCTCGCCGCGGCCGGTGTTGTAGTCGGCGAACGCCTGCGCGATCGCCTGGCGCAGCTCGCTCTCCCCACTGTGCACGGGGAACGGTCGGCCGAGCCTGGACTTGACCAGGCTCTCACTCACTGCGACGTGCGTGCTCGATCCGGCGTCGATCGCGGCATCACGCAATGCCCGTTCGATCGCCTCGGCGTTCGGATGCCGGCCCTCGCCGAACAGGGCTCGCATCTGCTCGCTGGTCACCGTATCGCCGGCCATCACTGCCGTCTTGGCGTCCATTTCGGCCAGGGCTTCAAGGCCCGATCCGAGCCACACCCCCGGCGATTCCCCCTTGGCCGAGTAGTAGCTCTCCAGCGAACTACCGCCCATCTCCGTGCTGTCCATCGCCGCCACTTGCCGGGTCAGATACGAATATCCGTCCCCTGCAGTGAGCTTGTGCAACGACATCACAGCAGCGATCCTACCCGACGTTACCGTATTGTTACCTTGGTGCATGAGGTGTGTGAGAGTCAAGGAGCAAAGATTGCGTATGCAGGAGGAACAGGAGGGTGACGGCGATTGGGCGCGATCACCCCATCGAAGACGATCGAGAGGCATGACCAGAATCAGGTGTGACATGATCGAGTCGACCGGATCACACGACTGGGAGGACGGATGGCTTCCTCGACCCCATCGGCGCGCACTCGGGCGCG
>CAYPQR010000435.1:0-3109 GCA_964412865.1 uncultured Intrasporangiaceae bacterium | reverse complement strand
GCCGCGCAGCACCGACGTCACGGAGTTGCGCGCCGCCGCCTGACACGCGTGCCCCGTGCGCCCTGTGGCACCCCGATGAACGGGCGCTGCGCGCCCGGCAGAGCCCCGTGTGATCTTGTGCACACGATGCAGGATTTCGCTTCATGTAATTTTGCAGTCAATGCAAAACTGCGTAGGCTGTATGTCATGAGTGAGACGGCCACGGCACCTGTCGAGGGACTGCGCGAGCGCAAGAAGCGCGAGACTCGGGACGCACTGCACCACGCGGCGCTGCGCGCCACCTTGGATCGCGGCCTGGGCCAGGTGACGGTCGAGGAGATCGCCGCCGAGGCCAACGTGTCGGAGCGCACCTTCTTCAACTACTTCTCCAGCAAGGAGGATGCCGTCATCGGCCTCGACCCGGGCCACGTCGAACGCATGCGTGATGCGCTGCTGGCACGGCCCGCCGACGAGGAGCCCGTGCCGGCCATGCGAGCCGTCCTCGTCGATTTCGCGCGGCAGATCAGCGACGACGCCCGGCAGGACTGGGCCGACCGGTTCGCCGCCATCAAGGCCAACCCGGAGCTGGTCGCGGCGCACATGTCGGCCTGGGCAGCGATGGAACGAGCGATGGCCGACGCGATCGCACAGCGCACCGGCCTCGACCAGGAGACCAGCATCTATCCGCGACTGGTCGCCTGCACCGTCGCCGACGCCAACCGCATCGCCTCACTCAACTGGAAGACGGGCGCGAGCCGGCGCGAGCTCCCCGACCTCGTCGCCGAGGCGATCGACCTCCTCGCCTCGGGCCTGCACCCGCCGACCTGACCTCACCGACCACCACCACGCGTCAGACTTCAGCAAGGAGACCTTGTGTCGACACAATCACCCGCGGTGCCCGTGGCGGGCGCGCTTTCACAAAAGCGCGTCATCGCCATCCTGGGCTCCCTCATCCTCGGAATGCTCCTGGCGGCCCTCGACCAGACGATCGTCGCGACGGCCCTGCCGACGATCGTCGGCGACCTCGGGGGCGCCAACCACCTCGCCTGGGTCGTCACCGCATACATGCTCGCCGTCACCGCATCGACTCCGCTGTGGGGCAAGCTCGGCGACATGTACGGCCGGAAGCAGTTCTTCCAGGCCTCGATCATCATCTTCCTGGCCGGCTCGGTGCTCTCGGGCCTCAGCCAGTCGATGCTCACGCTGATCCTCTTCCGGGCCCTGCAGGGTCTGGGCGGCGGTGGCCTGATCATCGGCGCGCAGGCCATCATCGGTGACGTCGTCTCCCCCCGCGAGCGCGGCAAATACCAGGGCTTCTTCGGTGCCATCTTCGGGGTGACCAGCGTCGTCGGCCCGCTGCTCGGCGGACTCTTCGTCGATCACCTCAGCTGGCGCTGGGTCTTCTACATCAACGTGCCGGTCGCCGCCGTCGCCCTCGTCGCGACAGCGATCACGTTGCCCAGCCACCTGTCGAAGGTCAAGCACAAGATCGACTACCTGGGCACGATCCTGGTCGCCGCGCTGGCGACCGACCTGGTGCTGCTGACGACGCTCGGGGGCGACAGCTTCCCGTGGAACTCCGCACAGACCTACGGGATGATCGCCGCGGCCGTCGTGCTGCTCGCCGCGTTCATCTGGGCCGAGCGCCGTGCCGAGGAGCCCGTGCTGCCGCTGAACCTGTTCGCCAACAGGGTGTTCGCGGCGACCTCGGCCATCGGCTTCGTCGTCGGCTTCGCGATGTTCGGCGCGATCACCTACCTGCCGCTGTTCCTGCAGGTCGTGCAGGGCGTCAGCCCGACGATGTCGGGCGTGCGACTGCTGCCGATGATGGTCGGCCTGCTCGGCACCTCGATCACCTCGGGCTTCCTGATCACCAAGTTCGGTCGCTACAAGATCTTCCCGATCCTCGGCACCGGCATCATGACGATCGGCCTCTACCTGTTCACCCACATGGGTGTGCAGACCAGCACGTTCATGACCTCGTTCTACATGTTCGTGCTCGGCGTCGGCCTCGGCGGTGTCATGCAGGTGCTGGTCATCGCGGTGCAGAGCGCCGTCGACTACAAGGACCTCGGCGTCGCCACTGCCGGTGCCACGTTCTTCCGCACCATCGGTGGGTCGTTCGGCACGGCAGTGTTCGGCGCGATCTTCGCGAGTGTCATCGTCGGTCACCTGCGCGACTCGCTCGGGAATGTCCAGCTGCCCGGCGGTGGAGGCGGCGCGAGCATCAGCCCCGAACTGGTCGCCAAGCTGCCGACCCACATCCAGCAGGGCGTGATCGAGGCCTACTCGCTCTCGCTGCAGGATGTCTTCTGGGTGGCGGTGCCGATCGGTGTCTTCGCCTTCCTGCTCACCTGGATCCTGCCGGAGATCACGCTCAGGACGAGCGTAGGAAGTGCAGGCGACGCCGGAGACACCTTCGGCATGCCGTCCGACCGCAGCTCGGCCGACGAACTCGAGCGGGCGATCAGTCTGCTCGAGGGCCGCGAGAACCGCCACACGCTGTATGCGGACCTCGCCGAGCGCGCCGACCTCGACCTCGGTCCCCGCGAGGCGTGGCTGCTCTACCGGTTCGACGACCACCCCGACTCGACGCTCGCCGAGATCGCCGAGATCGTGGGCAAACCCGCCGACCGCCTGCACGGCCTCGCCGACCAGCTGCACGAGAAGGGCTTGCTGGCCGAAGACCACGAGCGTGCAGGCCACCGGCTGAAGCTCAGTGAGGCGGGGTGCGCCGCGATCGAGGCGCTGCTGGACGCCCGTCGCGCCCGGCTGGAGGAACTGCTCGGTGACTGGTCACCGCAGGACAACCCCGAGCTGGAGCAGCAGGTGCGCAAGCTGGCCGCCACGCTGATGGCCGACGACGACAAGATGCTCGACGCCGCAACCCAGCGCACCACCGGGGCCACCACGGCGTAGCCGATACGCCCCGACCACGTTCGCCCGAGTCACGCGGTGTCAGCCGCCTGGCTCGGGCGACACGTGTATCGGAGCCGGGCATCGCGATCGGGATGTATCGACGAATCTAGTGACACTGCTATATATCTCTAGACGGCGCGATCGTCCCCGCGGCGGCCGGCGGGGTACGCTCGCCCGGTGCCCATGGAACAAGCTGACCTCGCCCGCATCC
>CAYPQR010000434.1:0-3122 GCA_964412865.1 uncultured Intrasporangiaceae bacterium | reverse complement strand
ATTCCGGCAGGACGGGGGTGCCGCGCCAGGCGAGGCCGGCGCGCAGACGGTTGCCGCCGTCGAGCGGCACGAGCATCCCGGTGACGTAGGCGGCGACCGGTGAGGCGAGCATGACGGCCCAGGCACCCATCTCCTGGTCGGTGGCCCACCGGTCCATGGGGGTGCGCGACGTGACGACCTCGTCGACGTGCTCGCCATACGCCTTCTGCGCGGCCTGCGAGAGATAGAGCGGGCCGAGAGCGTTGACGGTGATGCCGAACTGCGCCCATTCGACGGCGAGCGTGCGGGTCATCTGCATGATGCCGGCGCGGGCGGCCGCGGAGTGCACGTTGCCGGGGATCGGGTGCTCCTGCGTGTTGAACACCACCGACATCATGGTGCCGCCGCGACCGGCGTCGATCATCGCCTTGCCGACCGCGGAGGAGACGTAGAACGTGCCGTTGAGGTTCAGGTCGATCACGCTGCGCCAGCCGTTCGGGGTGAGCTCCTCGGCCTTGACGGGGAACTGGCCGCCCGCATTGTTGACGAGGATGTCGATGCCGCCCTCCGACCACACCTCGTCGACGACGGCCGCGACCTGCTCCTGCTCGCGGATGTTCAGCTTCTTCCACGACGCCTTGATGCCGTCGGCCTGCAGCAGTTCGGTCGACTGTTCCAGGCGTTCGACGGTGCGTGCCGCCAGCACGACCTCGGCGCCGCACTGGCCGAGGGCGCGGGCGATGCACAGCCCGATGCCGGATCCGCCGCCGGTGATCAGGGCGCGCTTGCCCTTCAGCAGGTCGGGGGAGAAGACGTCGGTCATGTGCACGTCGGGCAGGTCGGTCACGCGGTGGCTCCGTTCGGTGTCAGCACCAGGCGCTGCAGGCCCGGCGGGTGTTCGGCGACGAGGCGCAGCGCGTCGGAGGCCTCGCCGAAGGGCATCGTGCTGGTGACCGCGTCGGTGAGGTCGAGCCGGCCGTCCCGGGCCATCATCGTCACCGCGCGCAGGTCGTCCATGGTCGAGATGTAGGTGCCGCGCACGTCGATCTCGCGGCTGCTGAGGCCGGTGACCGTGGTGCCGAAGCTCGCCGGGTAGTCGGCGACCGAGCCCACGACGAGGCGCCCGCCGGGGCGCAGCATACGCACACCGGCCGGCACGCCCTGGGCGTCACCGGTGAAGTCGATCGCGCAATCCACCCTGCCGATGGCGTCGCGCACCCGGGCGGCGGCGCCGTCGAGCCCCTGCACAGCGGTCGCGCCGAAGCTCCTCACGCGCTCGGCTGAGGCATCGGTGCGCACGACGGCCGCGACGCGCGAGGTCGGGTGCAGCAGCCGGATGAGCCGCAGCACCTGCGTGCCGACGCCACCGGCGCCGAGCACGCATACGGCCTCGTCCTCCTTGAGATCCGCTCGGCCCAGCGCGTGGTATGCCGTGGCGACGGCGTCGGCGAGCAGCGCGGCCGTCGTCGCGGGCAGGTCTCCCGCGTCGACCATGCGGTCCGCCGGCCAGACGACCTCTTCGGCGAGCCCGCCGGGTGTGTGGAAGCCGAGCAGCCGGATCGACCGGCAGAGCTGGTCGTCGCCCCGCTCGCAGGCCTCGCACTTGCCGCATGCCGCCAGGGGATGCAGCACGACGGTCTTGCCGACGGCGATATCGCCGGCGGGATCGACGTCGTCGGCCACCTCGACGACCTCGCCTGCCACCTCATGACCCGGGCAGACCGGGTATTCGACGCCGCGCGGCAGCACCATCCCGCGCATGAGTTCGACGTCGGTGCCGCAGATGCCGCAGCCGAGCACCTTGACGCGGGCCTCACCGGAGGTCAGCGGCGCGGGGCTCGACTCGCGCACCTCCACGGATCGGGGCGAGATCTCGACATACCTCATCGCGCACCTCCTTGGAGGAGGCTGCGGGCGATCACCAGCTGTTGCACCTCCGCGGTGCCTTCCTCGAACCAGAAGCCCCGGGCGTCACGATAGATGCGCTCGATGGGCCGCTCGGTGGTGTAGCCGAGGCCGCCGTGCACCTGGAGGGCGTGGTCGGTGACGCGGCCGACCATCTGCTGGTTGAACAGCTTGGCCGTGGCCGCGACCTGGGTGATCGGCTCGCCGGCGGCGTGGCGCCTCCCGGCATCGCGCACCAGTGCGCGCCCGGCCGCGACATCGACCTCCATCTGGGCGAGATGCACCTGGATGGCCTGTCGTGCCGCGATGGCCTTGCCGAACGTATGCCGCTCCTGCGCATAGGCGACGGCCTCGTCGAGTGCGCGCTGGGCGAGGCCGACCATGCAGGTCGCGAGGGAGATGCGGCTGTAGTCGAGGAACGACATACCGACGGCGAGGCCCTCGCCGACCTCGCCGAGGCGGCACGAGTCGTCGACGCGCATGCCGTCATAGGTGAGGATGCCGTGGCCCGTGCCCGCGAGGCCCATCGTGTGCTGGCTGACGTCGATCGCGAGGCCCGGCGTGTCGCGGGGGACCATGAACGTCGTGAGCGAGTCGGCAGCCCCGCGGTCGTCGGTGGCGACCGTGAGCAGGAAGTGGTCGGCCGTGTCGGCGAACGTGATCAGGTGCTTCTCGCCGCTGATCAGCCAGTCGGAGCCGTCCCGGGTCGCTCGCGAATGCAGGTCGCGGCCGGTGCCGCCGCTGCGTTCGGTCAGCGCGAACGCGACCTGCACCCGGCCGTCCGCCATGCCCCGGATCAGTTCGCGCTGTTCGGTGGTGCCGAACCGGGCGATCGGCCGCCAGAAGCCGTTGCCGACGTGGGTGAGCATGCGCAGCCACGGCGGCCCCTCGGAGGCGGCCTCCAGGAGAGGCTGGTAGTCGGGGGTGGCCATGCCGAACCCGTCGAACTCGGCCGGCACGGTGAGGCGCAGCAGGCCGAGGTCGGTGACCTGGCGTCGAAGTTCGGGGGAGACGGGATCGTCGGGGCCGATGCCTGCGGACTCCGCCGCGCCGTGCGCGAACTTGCGGACATCCTCGGCGGTGGGTGGTGTTGACAGTCCATGAGCCCTCGCCATGAAAGCCGATTATGGCACTGCCGCTGTCGCCGTGCAGGGCGGCCCGCTGTCGACTTGTCTGCCGGGTCGAGCCGACGGCGCAGTCCCGATCGATCCGGCGGGTCCGAGTGGGCCGACCTGGTG
>CAYPQR010000433.1:0-3135 GCA_964412865.1 uncultured Intrasporangiaceae bacterium | reverse complement strand
GTGAACATAGCCTCGACAATGTGCGCCGCAATGTCGACGTACGTGGGGCTACTTCGAGCGGTCGCTCAACGCCTACGGCCGACAGGGGCTTCCGTGTCGACGATGTGGCACCTTGATGCGCCGCGAGACGTTCATGAACCGCTCGTCCTACAGCTGCCCGAGGTGCCAGCGTCGACCGCGTCGATGACGCGGGCCCCAGCTTCTCACGCTCGACAACATGGCGACTGTGGGCAAACCGCACCCCTGCCGATGAAGACGCCGTCTGGGACGACTGCCTGAGGGCCTTGGAGCCGCATCTGCCCACGCCGTGACAGGGGATGGGGCGCAGCAGTGATGACGTTCTGCTGAACGCCGGCACACCTCGGGGAACGCTACGAGGCCCCCGAGAGCTCCCGGGCGAGGATGACGTGCATTGCGTGTGACCACATCAGCGGCGTCGCGGTTCTTCCCCACTTCTCGCGCCAGTGAGCCAGCATGTACGGGGACTGGACGCGGTCCTGGACCTGTTCGGGCAGGTGCCCCTCATCCGTGGCGACCCCTTCGATCCAGGCCAGCATCCGCTCCGCCGTGCCACGGTCGCCGGCGGCGAGGCAGGCTCGGCCGTAGCCGGCGGCGAGCAGCACCCACTCGCTGCCGCCGTAGAAGGTGTCGCCCAGATACCGGCGCACGCCGCCGTCGGGGACCACGAGCTCGTCGCGGATCCGGGCCAGCGTGCTGCGATAGGTCGGGTCCTCGACACCGACCAGACCGAAGGGTACGGCCAGCCACAGCAGCGACCCGTCGACCCGGGTGTCCCCGGGAGACCGGACGAAGGCCCCGGCCAGAGTGTGCTCGGGACCGGTGATCCGACTGACCAGTCGGGCCGCGTGCAACTGGGCAGCGTCATCGCCCAGCATCCTGCCGCCGTCACGCAAACCGGCGGCAACCGCGCCCAGGCTCGAGGTGTGAACGTTACCGGGGTGCTCCTCCCAGCAGTCGAAGCACGGGATCGACCCGGCCACCATCAGGTAGTCGACAACCAGCCTGGTGGCTTCGGCCAGGGTTTCGTCGAGTGTGCCGCCCCGGGCGACGTGCTCGGCCAGTGCCCAGAGCCAGAACCCGTAGCAGTCGGTCTGGAAGTTCGGCCACTCCTCCTCCGAGTCGCCAGGACGCTCCTCCCGGCCCTCCAGGGTGAACCGCGCCGGCATCATCACCCGACCATTGACCGCATCTGCTCGGACCGCGACGACCGCCTCCTCGAAACGGTGCCGGTGGGCGAGCATGACCCTGGCCACCCACTGGTGCCAGGCCGAGGCCGCCTCGGTCCGGCCCTCCAGTTGCAGCGCGTGCGCGCACCAGGAGCCGTCCCGCAGCCAGCCGTACCGGTACACCTCATGCACCGTGCTCGCAGGGATGGCCCCTTCCGCAGTCTGCGCTTCCTCCAACAGGTCCACTGAGAATTCCGGGGTCAAGATCACCGTCTCAATGTAGATCAGGGGCCCCTCGCGGTCACAGCCGCCGAGGACACGTCCGGTCGGCATGCTGAGGGCCAGTGTGTCTACCTCTGCTCGGTGGTGACGACCAGCTTCCCGCGAGCTTCGCCGGACTCCATCAGGGCATGTGCGTCCTGGATGTGGTCGAGATCGAACACCCGGTCGAGCGGAATGACAGCTCGGCCCTCCACAGCCAGGCGACGACCTGCCACTGGCCGCCGAACGAAGGGCATCGCCGTCGGATGCTCGACACCCCCGCCGACGGACGATGGCTGCGCGACAAACCGCTTCGGGATGCGGTGCCCATCGCTGGCTCGCCGTGTGGCAAGGTCGGATGATGCCCGAGCTCGAACGGCTGCGTGCCGACCACGGCCCCGCGGTGTTGGACTTCGAACTGGAGAACCGTGCCTACTTCGCCATGTCGATTTCCGACCGCGGTGACGAGTTCTTCGAACGATTCGCCGAAGACTTGGATCGCGTGCTCGCCGAGCAAGAGGCGGGCGCATGCGTGTTCCACGTCCTCGTGGACGATGACGGTGCGGTGGTCGGCCGATTCAACCTCTATGGCGTCAGGGACGGCGCCGCAACGGTGGGTTATAGGGTGGCCCAGCACATTGCGGGGCGCGGCATCGCGACCGCAGCTGTCCGCGAACTCTGCGAAGTCGCGGCAGGGTTCGGACTGCACACGCTCACTGCGGCTACATCGGACGAGAACGGCGCGTCGCGCAGGGTGTTGATCAAGGCCGGTTTCGTCTCGGACGGTCCGGCCGACCCCTCCGAGCTCGGCGGCAAGTACGGCAGCCGGTTTCGGCGCGTCCTCACCGGCTGTGTCCGGTAGGCGACCGGTATGGGGAGTCAGCGCGGACATCCACGAGCGAGGCGTGACAGCGCGGCAGTACTGGACCGACCCCGCGGCGATCCGCATCAGCGCGCCCATCCAGGTGCTCACCAGTCACAACACGTTCTCCGGATGTGAGGAGCTCGCTTACGAACTGCAAGCTCGGCACCGCGCGACCGTCGTCGGCGAGTCGACGGGCTGCGGAAACGGTCATTGCCAATAGGTTTGGCAGCGCACCTCACGAGGTCTCGATACGGCTCGCGCTGGGGGTACCACCCAGCACGGAGTGCGAGGGGGAGGCGCTCGCCTACTCGACCAGCCAGGGGTGGGGATGGGCCACTTTCACGCACACAAGGCGTCACGGGCAGTGCCGAGGCAACTCCACCGAACCAGCCGTCCTGCAGATCGAAGGTCCCGGCGCCGCCCGCGGCGAGCGTTGTCGTGACCGACCAGTAGCCTCGTCGCTGTGACACGGCTTACACCCCTGACCCTGCCCAGCAAAGACGATGCCCTGACATGGCTGACCGCGCGGTGCGACGGTGAGTTGCAGCGCTCGCGAGAGCGCGTGGAGCAGCTGAAGAAGCAGCCACCGGCCGACGCGATCGACCTGCTGGATGCCTGGAACGACCTGGAGACCGGCGCCGCCAATGCCGCCGCGGTCGCCTCGGTCTTCGCCGAGACCAACCCCGACAAGGCTGTGCGTGACGCCGCCGACGAGGCGATGCAGCGCGTCGACGCCTTCACCACCGAACTCGGCCTCGACCGCGAACTCTTCGAGATCGTGCGCTCCGTCGACGGATCCGGCCTCGACGACGAGGGGCGGCG
>CAYPQR010000432.1:0-3137 GCA_964412865.1 uncultured Intrasporangiaceae bacterium | reverse complement strand
CTCGATGGCCTGCACGAACGCGCTGTCGCCACCGGCGAGCAGCGCGACCACCTGGCCCGGTTCGGTGCTGAATGTCGGTGGGCACTCGACGGCGTCGAGTAGGCCGAGCCGGCCGCTGGTGCCGGCGCCCACATAGATGAGACGACCGCCCTTGCGCAGCGAGACCGCAGCCCGCTCGACCGCGTCCTCGATGGCGTCGAGGCAGGTGCCGACCGCGTCGGCGACCGCGCGGTCCTCCTCGTTCATCAGGCGCAGGATGTCGGCCGTGTTCATCGTGTCCAGCGAGGCGCTGCGCGGATTGCGCGACTCGGTGGGCAGTTCGGCGAGATTCATGAGCGCCGGGGCTGCTTGCCGAGCCGACCGGAGGCGCGCCGTGCGGTCAGCGAATCGTAGGTGCGGGCGAGGGCTTCGCTGCTGGCCTCCAGTGAGGCGTGCGCGATGCCCACGAACAGGTAGTCGATGATGGCGAGCTGCGCGGTGCGGCTCGCGGATGCCCCTGAGCGGAAGGCCGTTTCGCGCGCCGCTGTGGTGAGCACGATGTCGGCGCGTTCGGCCAGAGGGGACTCGATGTTGCCGGTTATGGCGATGGTGGTCGCGCCGAGACCGTGCGCCACCTCGATCGGTTCGACGGTGTCGATGGTCTGCCCGGAGTGCGAGATTCCGACGGCCACCCGGCCGGGCTCCATCAGCGCCGCGGCGGTCATGGCGGCATGGAATTCGTTCCAGGCGTATGCGTTCCGGCCGATCCTGTGCAGCTTCTGATGTAGATCGGTGGCAACGCTGCCGCTGGCGCCGATACCGAAGATGTCGGTGCGCTGGGCATGGTCGACGGCGTCGATCGCCTGCTGCAGCGCGTCGAGATCGAGATGTTCCGCGGTGTCCTGCAGAGCGCGCACCTCATGGTGGGTGATCGACGCGACGATGTCGGCGAGTGTCGCATCCTCCGCAAGGTCGGGAGGAGGCTGTCGCATCGAGGACCCGAGGGCGCGCTCCCTGGCGGCGGCTCCGGCCAGGGCGAGGCGCAACTGCGGGTAGCCGGTGAAGCCCGTGCGGCGACTGAACCGGGTGATGGTGGCGACCGAGGTGGATGCCTGCTCGGCCAGTCCGGTGATCGACAGGCGAGCGGCCGCGCCAGGGTCCTTGATGATGATCTCGGCCACGCGGTGCTCGGCCGGCTGCAGCGTGCTCGCGATGGCACGCAGCCGGATGAGCACGTCCTGGGCAGGGTCGCCGGTCCCCGCCTGTGCCACGTGATCGGACGACATGCGGCCTCCTCGACTCGGCATAAGTGCGGCCACAGTACCGCCTGTGGAAACAAACAACATCATATGTCGTCGATCTGAAAACAATTGTCATACGCTGCGGATGTGAATGACGTCCTTCTGGTCGACCTGGGCAAGACCTCCTGCACCGCGGCGACCGGAGGCGCGCGCCCCGGTCGTGTGCACAGTGTCGGCGGTGCCCCGGGGCTGGCGGAGCCGGGGGGCGTCGACGCTGCGGCCCGTGCCGTCCGCGAGGCGGCGTCGGCGATCGGTATGCGGTGGTCCGCGGCATCCGTCGGCGCGGCCGGCGCCATGGCCGACCCGTCCGCGGCGGACCGCCTCGCCGAGCGAGTCGCGGCCGACCTGCGCCTCGACCGGGTGGCGGTCTCGAGCGACGTCGTGATGGCTCACGCCGGGGCGCTCGCCGGTCATCCCGGCGTGGTGGTCGTCGCGGGCACCGGTGTGGCGGGGCTGGCCGTCGACGCCACCGGCGCGATCAGGCTGGTCGGGGGAGCCGGTCCGCGGCACGGGGACGCGGGTGGAGGCGGCTGGATCGGGCTGCAGGCGCTCCGGATGGCCGAGGGCCACACGCGTATGCGCGAGGAGGCCCGGCGGGTCCTCGGGCCGGGGTGGCCGGACCTCGCCGCGCGCACGGACGGTGCGGCGGCCGGGGCGCGCGGTGCGCTGGTGCCCGTGGTCGAAGACCTGGCGGTGTCCGGCGACCCGGAGGCCACCCGGCTGCTGATGGCCTCGGCTGAGGAGACCGCGCAGGCGGCGCTCGATGCCGTCGCCGCGATGCCGACGGAGGGGGTCGTCGAGGTGTGTTTCGTCGGAGGACTGACGCACCTGGGCTCCATCTGGCACGGCGCGCTGCAGCGCGGGCTCGCCCGGTGCCCGAGGGCGCATCCGGTGCGTGCGGTGGGAGGGCCTCTGGACGGCGCGCTGCGGCTCGCACGTGACCACGGACTGCCTCATGAGGCACACGTCCACCGCCACCTCATGGGGGGCACGCGATGATCGTCATCGGGGCGATCTCCGGCACCTCGGTCGACGGGATCGATGTTGCGGCAGTGGAACTGACGGGGGCGGGCACGCCACGGCTGCATTGCCGGATCGTCGCGGAGCGGACGGTCCCGTGGACCGAGGAGGTGCGTGCACGGCTGCTGGCCGTGTTGCCGCCCGCGCCGACCACCATCGCGGAGGTCGCCCGGCTGGACACCGTGGCCGGTGATGAGGTCGCGGCCGCGATCGCGTCGCTGAGCGAGGAGTTGCCCGGCGGCGCCGATCTGGCCGTGGCGCACGGGCAGACCGTCTATCACTGGGTCGAGGAGGGCGCGGCCCTCGGCACTCTGCAGCTCGGCCGGCCTGCCCGCATCGTCGAGAAGACCGGGCTGCCGGTGATTTCCGACGTCCGCAGCGCCGACATCGCCGCGGGCGGGCAGGGGGCTCCGCTGGCCGGGATGCTCGACGTGCTCGTCCTGAGGGGCGTCGGTGGTCCGCCGGCCACTCGCGCCGCCCTGAATCTCGGCGGCATCGCCAACGTGACCGTGCTGGGCCGGTCGGGGGCCACCGCATACGACACCGGGCCGGCCAACTGTCTGATCGACGCGGCCGTGCAGGCCATGACGAACGGTTCCGAGACCTCCGACCGCAACGGCGCCCATGCGGCGCGTGGGCAGGTCGACACGCGCCTCCTCGGGCGCCTGCTCGCGGACCCCTATTTCGCCTTGCCCGCACCGAAGTCGACCGGACGTGAGCACTTCCACGCGGCCTACGTCGACGGACTGCTCGACGGCGACCCGCCGGTGCGAGACGACGACCTGGTCGCGACGCTCACCGAGTTGACGGCCGTCACGGTGGCGGATGCGCTCCGCG
>CAYPQR010000431.1:0-3145 GCA_964412865.1 uncultured Intrasporangiaceae bacterium | reverse complement strand
CCCTCGTCTGCACGGCGATGTTCATGCTCATGCTCGACATGACGATCGTGGCCGTCGCGCTACCCGACATCCAGCAGTCACTGCACGCCGACCTCGCCGACCTGCAGTGGGTCGTCGACGCATACACACTCCCGCTCGCCGCGCTGCTGCTGGCCGCGGCCACCCTGGCCGACCGCATCGGCCGCAAACGGATCTTCGTCGCCGGTATGGCGGTGTTCACCGTCGGCTCCCTCGCCTGTGCACTCGCGGTCGCCCCGCTGATGCTCACGCTGATGCGAGCGCTGCAAGGCATCGGGGCCGCCATGCTCTTCGGCACCACGATCCCCATCCTCGGCGACGCCTACCCGCAACCGCGGGCCCGCGCGAAGGCCATCGGCATCTTCGGCGCCACGCTCGCGTCGGCCACCGCGATCGGTCCGCTGATCGGCGGCATCATCGTCGACCACGCCGGCTGGCAATGGATCTTCGCGATCAACGTGCCGATCGGCGTCGCGGCCGTATTCGCCTCCCGCCGAGGCCTTTCCGAATCGCGCGCCACCACGCCGCGCGGCTCCGACTGGATCGGCACAGCACTTCTCACGCTGCTGCTCGGCTCGCTCGTGTTCGGTCTCATCCGCGGACAGTCGAGCGGCTGGTCGGACCCGCTGATCGTCGGAGCCTTCGTCGTATCCGGCTCGAGCCTCGCAGCATTCATCGCGCGGGCGGCTCGGCGCCGCGCGCCGCTGATCGACCTGTCGCTCTTCCGCAGACCTGTCTTCGTCGGCGTCAGCGCCACCGCTCTCGTCATCGCCGGCACACTCGTCGCCGCCACCAACTACATCGGCCTGTACTTCATCAACACGCTTGGCTATTCGCCCTTCGTCGCCGGCCTGTGCTTCCTGCCCCTGACCATCACGTCGTTCTTCGCCGCACCGGCCGCGGCTCGGCTCAGCCATCGCGTCCGGCCCTTCTGGACGCTGAGCGCCAGCCTCGCGCTCACCGCCGCCGGGCTCTTCTGGGCGGCGCGGGTCGACGCGTCATCCACCTGGCTGACCTTCGCACCCGGCATGGTGCTCGCCGGCATCGGGCTGGGCGCCTCGGGAGCCGTGCTCTCGGCGGCGGCGCTCGACGCCGTCGAACCCGACCGCGCGGGTATGGCGACCGGGATCGTCAACACGATGCGTCAAGTCGGCACTGCAGCCGGAGTCGCAGCGCTCGGAGCCGTATTCACCGCCCGCACCTCGTCGGCGATGACCTCCGCGCCGGGCATCGCGCACCTGCCGGCAGCGGCCGTGCACAAGCTCGCCGACGCGGTGTCGTCCGGCGCCGGCACGCTCGTGGCCGGTCATACGCCGGCACCGTGGCGCGACCAGGTGCGGCACGCCGCCGTCACCTCGACGGCACACGGCATCCACTCGATCCTGCTGATCGCCGCGGTGATCGCCACGGCCGCCGTCGTCGTCTGCGGCTACCTGCTCTCCCGAGACCAGGACACCCCCTCACCCACACCCGCCCGCGACGCCGGTGCGACCGCCGCGGACAGTACGGTCAATGCATGAGACACACCCCACAACGCCCTCGCTCCACCGTCGCTCGACACGTTGCAGGGCGCCCCGTATGAACGGCGACACCCTCTCCCCCACGACCCCGCGGCGACTGTCCCGCATCGCCCACGAGGCCCAGGTGGCAAGCCGCGTGCCCGGACTCGTGGCGGGTGTCGGACGGGCCGGCGAAGTGCTCTGGTCGGAGGGCATCGGCCGGGCGGACCTGAGCGACCCGAGCGTGCCGCTCGGCGCCGACACGCAATATCTGGTCGCCTCCAACACCAAGACGTTCACCGCCGTGCTGATCATGCAGCTGCGCGACGAGGGCAGGCTTAGCCTCGACGACACCGTCGACCGGCACATCCCCGAATCGACCCACCCGCAGGTGACCATCCGGCAGATGCTCGCCCACGTCACCGGCATGCAGCGCGAACCCGTCGGAGACGTCTGGGACACCCTCGAATTCCCCGACCGCGCAGGCCTGGTCGACGGCTGGAACCAGGCGCGGCGCATCCTGCGGCCGCACAGCCACTGGCACTACAGCAACCTGTGCTACGGCATGCTCGGCGAGATCGTCGCCAGGCTCGACGGCCGCGAATGGGCGCAGAGTCTGCAGCGCCGGCTGCTCGACCCGCTGGAGCTGAAGCGCTCGACGCTGACGCTCGAGGCACCGCATACGGCGCAGTACTTCGTCGGCCCCTACACCGACGTGCCCGTCAACGAGCCGGTCATCGACAAGGGCGCCGTCGCCTCGGCCGGCAGCCTGTGCAGCACGCTCGGCGACATGGTGCGATGGCACCATTTCCTGGCCGACCCCGACCCGTCGATCCTGCGCCCCGACACGGCCGAGGAGATGCGCGAGCCACAGATCATGACCGGCCCCGACTGGACGAGCGCCTGGGGTCTCGGACTACAGCTGATCCGCCACGAGGGCGTCACCTGGTTCGGGCACACCGGCGGGTTGCCCGGCGCGATCACCGGCTTCTTCACCGACCCCGAGTCACAGACGACCGGCGCGGTCCTGATGAACAACACCGCGGCGCTCGACCCCGCCGGCACTGCCGTCGCCCTCGGGTCGTATGTCGTCACGCACGACCCGGCGCCCATCACGCCGTGGACGCCCGGCACGACCGAGCCCGCCGAGCTGAAACCGCTGGTCGGCCAGTGGTTCTCCGAGGGCAACGGGTTCACGTTCAGCATTCGTGAGGGCCACCTCGAGGCCCTCGCCGACGGATCGCCGAAGGGCACCGAGCCGTCGCGGTTCGAGCCCGCCGACACCCCCGACACCTACACGACGGTCGCGGGGCGCGAGCAGGGTGAGCCGCTGGTCATACACCGCCATCCGGACGGGTCGGTGCGGCAGATGAACTGGGCGACCTATCGATTCACCCGCGAGCCGCTGTCCTTCGGCGACCGCAACTAGGTTCGGCTTCCCCGCCGAGTGGCCTACAAAAGTGCCGAGCGGCCCACGTATTCGCGCGAATACGTGGGCCGCTCGATGGGTATGTAGGCCGCTCGGCGGGAGGGCCCGGGTTACTTGGTCCAGGTGATGTTGTGGTCGTAGTCGTTGAACGTCACGCCGGACAGCTTCGGACCGTCGATCTGGTAGATGTAGCAGCTCG
>CAYPQR010000430.1:0-3161 GCA_964412865.1 uncultured Intrasporangiaceae bacterium | reverse complement strand
TTCGGCTCCGGCGCTACTTGGCGCGCTCGGAGCGTTCGACGAATTTTTCGATGACCGTGACGGCCTTCGCGACCGCCTCGGTCTGCTCCGGTGTCAGCGTGGCGAGGACGTCGGCGACGGCCGCATGTCTCGCGGCGCGCACCTCGCCCAGCACCTCCCGCCCCGACTCGGTCAGGGTGATGACCGACGCGCGCCGATCGGCCGGATCGGCCTGACGTGTGGCCCAGCCCGCATTCTCGATGCGCTGCACCTGTGTGGTCATGGTGGGCTGGCTGCAGTGGTCGGCCTCGGCAAGCTCCCCGATGCGTGCCGGGCCCACGGAGTCGATCAGGCTCAGCAGGCGCGCCTGTGCGGGCGGGATCTGCAGGTCGGCGTGGCGTGTCGCCCAACGGTTGAGCCGGGACACGGCAGACAGCAGCCGTGCACCGGGATCATCGGACGACGTGGACACCGCACCAGGTTACATAGGCGATCTATGCATCGTCAAAACGGGCATGACGAAGCGGCGGCGTGACTCGATATTCCGGGGGGAGTGGTCCCCGGTGTGGTGGCGCCGATTCAGCCGGCGCTCTTGATCCTGGTGACCCGGACGCGCCAGGTCTCCGGGCCCTCCTCGAGGGGCTGCCAGTCGCACTCGCCCGGGTGCTCGGCGCGCAGCATGTAGTGCAGCGGAGTGGGGTCGTGATCGGCCACCAGCACGAACGCCGATCCGACCGCGGTCCGCTCGACCGCCTGACTGGTCAGGTCGGCGCAGCTGGTGTTGCCGAGGTCACGCGCGTCGACGAGAGGCTCGTCCGCGTGGTCGGCCTGCTGTGTGGGGACGGTGCCGTCGGCGGACATGCGGTTCTCCTGTCGTCGCACTCCTGATTGTTATGAATGAATTGTAAAAAACCTGGGTGGCCGGCTCCGAGCGGGGGTCGTGCCGGCTGCGCTCGCCCGCTCAGTCCGTGCCGGTCAGCGGGAACGTGCCCACGGTCTCGTAGCGCGGCCGACCGCGCGGACCCTCGTGCAGGTATGACGCCACGAGCTGGATCGAGTGGGCCTGCCACGACGGTCCGCAATAGGTGGAGAGCACGTCGACCCACTTGGCCTCGTGGCCGACCTTGCGCAGCCGGCTCACCGACAGGTGCGGGCTGAACGGCTTCCCGTCCGGATTCGCGCCGGTGGCCGTGGCGGCGGCGCGCACGTTGCGCGCGAGCCGGCTCAATTCGTCCACGTCTCCCTGCACGCCCATCCACAGCACCTTCGCACGCACCGGCTCGGGGAAGGCACCCGCGCCGGCAAGGCGCAGGTTCAGCGGGTGGCGCTTGGCGGTCGCGTCGGTGAGAGCCTCCACCAACTCGTCCAGCCGTGCCTCGGGCACCGATTCCAGGAAGGCGAGGGTGATGTGCCACTGCTCCGGGTCGATCCACGGGTGACCGTTGCGCGGCTCGAGGAACGCCGCCAGGTCGTCCCTCACTGCGGTCGGTGGCATGACAGCCACGAACATGCGTTGCCCCATGGCGGCCATTGTGGTCGATGGCCGGACGTCGTTGGTCGACGACCGGACCCCGCGGCGGACATCACGGAGCATCAGAAGGCGCCCGGGGACGTTGGTCCCTGTCGACCCGATCGGCGGTGGGCGGACAATTGAAGGGTCTGAATGTGCTGCGCACCAATCGGCGCCTTCATTTCGGGAGTATGCGATGAATGTGTTGTCGGACAGTCCGGCCGGTCGCTGGCGGGAGCGACATCGCAGCGGCGGACTGCCGCCCCGGCGAAACCCCTTGTGTCGCCGGTCCGATCGCATCCAATGGATGATGGGGTGGATCTGCTTGAGCCTGGCCGTGATCGCGCTGCCGGTCGTGACGGCAGTGATCCTGATGAACGCATCCAGGATCGGCTGGGCCGATCGACCCGTGCGGTCTGTCAAGGCGACCGTTGTCCGGACGCAGGATTCCTCACCGCAATTCGGGACGCCGTTCGGCGGGGTGATCGCCTCCACACCTCATGTCAAGGCACACTGGCGTGCGCCGGACGGGACGAAGATGAGTGGCATGGTCACGGCGCCCTCACACGCACACGTGGGCGACACGGTGCGGATCTGGACGACGAGCGACGGGCAGCAGGCGCCCGATCCGGCGAGCGCCCGGCGCGGGCACGATCTGATGATCGGCGTCCTGCTGACGGGCGCGCTCTTCGCCGTCCCGACCGCTGCCTACGGCGCCTATCGCGGCTTCGTGCGCGGCCTCGACCGTCGAAGGCTCCGGGAGTGGGACGTCGAGCTCGGGGACATGCCTCAGCGGCTCTGACCGGGCGATCCCATCGCCCGCGGTCGAATGCGGGACCAAAGGCCCTGTGGAAGAGCGCCGAAATGAGCGAGGCTTCGAGCATGGACACCACATACGAGACCGAGGCCCTGGACGTCGCGGAGTCGCTGGCGCTGCTCCGGTCCGCGCCGGTCGGCCGACTGGCCGTGATCGTCGGCGGATCCCCGGAGATCTTCCCGGTCAACCACGTGGTCGACCATGGAACGATCCTGTTTCGCACTGCCAGGGGCATCAAGCTGGCCGCCGCGGTCGGGCAGCAGGTCGCCTACGAGTCCGACGGATATGACGCGGACACTCGTCGCGTCTGGAGTGTGATGGTGACCGGCAAGGCCGTCGAGGTGAAGGACCTCGACGAGGCGCTCGTCGCCTTCCGGGTGGCCGCGGCCCCCTGGGAGTCCGGCGTGAAGCCGCGCATCATCCGCATCCTGCCCGACCGGATCACCGGGCGCAGGTTCCCGATACGGCCCGGAGTCGTGCCTCAGGCGGGCCCGGCCGTCTAGGCTGGGCGTATGCCGATGCTCGATACCTATACGCCCTCACCCGACCGTTATGAGTCCATGCCCTATCGCCGGGTGGGGGCGAGCGGTCTTCAGCTGCCGGCGGTCTCACTGGGCCTGTGGCACAACTTCGGCGACGACAAGCCGCTGGCGACGCAGCGTGCCGTGCTGCGCCGTGCGTTCGACCTCGGCGTCACGCACTTCGACCTGGCCAACAACTACGGCCCGCCTTACGGCAGCGCCGAACTCAACTTCGGCAGGATCTTCCGGGAGGACTTCGCGCGACACCGGGGAGAGCTGGTCATCTCGACCAAGGCCGGCTGGGACATGTGGCCCGGCCCCTACGGCGACCTCG
>CAYPQR010000429.1:0-3162 GCA_964412865.1 uncultured Intrasporangiaceae bacterium | reverse complement strand
CCGATGGTACTGCACTCGGCAGAGTGTGGGAGAGTAGGACACCGCCGAACCTAACGTGAATGGCACCCCCGAGATCGTGCATCGACACGATCTCGGGGGTGCCTTCTTTTATCTGAAAGTCCGGCCGCTGGAAACCCCTGGCTGGTCGCTCCCCCCGCGCTTGGCCGTTGACACCTACGCGTCGACGGCCTGCGTCTGCTGTGCCATGATCTGTGGCTTGCTCGACCAGGGGAAGTCGATCCACAGGTCGGTGCGACGCCATACGTAGTCCGACTTCACGATCGAATGCGATTTCTCGTAGATGACGGCGCAGCGCACCTCCTTGACGGTGTCGGCGCAGAACTTGCGGACCAGCTCGAGGGTGCCGCCGGTGTCGGCGACATCGTCGATGACGAGCACGGTGGCGCCGGTCAGATCGACCGGTTGTGGCACCGGCGGGAGCATCACCGGCATGGGCAGACGCTCGTCGACGCCCGTATAGAACTCGACATTCATCACGTGCACGTTCTTGATGCCGAGCGCATAACTGATGGCGCCGGCGGGAATGAGACCCCCGCGGGCGATCGACATGATGAGGTCGGGTGCATAGCCGTCGTCCGCAATGGCCTGCGCCAACTCCCGACTGGCGTCGCCGAACATGTCCCAGGTGAGGATCTCGCGTTCTGTCATAGACCCAGTGTGATGGATAGGGTCGGGCCATGACGACCTCGACACCGCCGATGGTGCCCGGGCCGCGCACAGATGAGGAGATTCCCGGGTATCTGGACGCCCTGGGTCTGCCCGGCCTCGTCGACGTTCACGTGCATTTCCTGCCGGAGCCCATGAAGCGCAAGGTGTGGGCATATTTCGACCACGCGCAGGAGCACTACGGGCGGGCCTGGCCGATCAGGTACCGGCTCGACGAGGAATCGCTCATCGATCTGTTGCGCCAGTTCGGGCTGCGGGTGATCCCGGCCCTCTCCTATCCGCACAAACCCGGTATGGCGCAGTGGCTCAACGACTGGAGTGCGGAGTTCGCCGACCGGGTGCCCGGTGCGCTGCGGTGCGCGACGCTGTATCCGGAGGACGGTGTCGGAGACTACGTGGCGAAGGCCGTCGCCGACGGTGCGCAGCTGTTCAAGATGCACCTGCAGGTCGGCCGGTTCCCGCCGGACGATCCCGCGCTCGAGCCGGCCTGGGACGTCCTGGAGTTCGCCGGCACACCCACCGTCATCCATGCCGGATCGGCGCCGCTCGCCGGCGAATACACGGGGGTCGAGCGCGTCGCGCGGGTGTTGCGGCGTCACCCGGGGCTGACCCTCGTGATCGCGCACCTCGGGATGCCGGAATATCACGAGTTCGCCGATCTGGCGCAGGAGTATGCGGGGGTGCATCTCGACACGACGATGTGCGCCACCGACTTCACCGAGCAGATCGCACCGCTCCCGGACGGATATGTGGGCAGGCTCGCAGCGCTGCAGCACAAGGTGGTGCTGGGCAGCGACTTCCCGCAGATCCCCTACCCCTACGCGCACCAGATCGAGGCGCTCTCGCGGCTTGGCCTGGGTGACGACTGGATGCGCGACGTGCTCCACCACAACGGGGCGCGCCTGCTCGGGCTCGACCGGCAGTAGCGACCGCTCCGGGTCAGAGGCCCAGCGTGTCCGCCAGTTCCACCGGGTCGGTGATCGGCGCATCGCAGACGAATCCCCGGCAGACGTATGCCGTGGCCCCGCCACCGACGAGCGGCCGGTCCGCGAGCAGCGGCACTCCCGCGGCATCCGGCACGCCGGACACGGTGACCTGCCCGGGGGAGCGGGATCCGCGCGCGACCGAGGCGAGCGCGCCGGCGTCGTCGCCGACGATCGCGACCTGCAGCGGACCGGTCGCGACGGCCTCGGCCACGGCGAGGCCGGCACCGGCGAAGCGCGGTTCTCGTGTCGCGGTGGGAGTCATGGCCGCGAGTGCCGCCTCACCGGCCGAGCGCAGTCGGGCGTCCCCGCCGAGCGCGGCGGCGGTGACCAGGGCGCCGGCCATGGCGGATGTCGCCGACGGCTCGGCATTGTCGCCGAGCGCGCGGGGCCGCTTGAACAGCGGCGAGGCGTCGTCGGCCGTGTCATAGAAGCCACCGTCGTCGGCCGTGAAATGCTCGAGGGCGGTGTCGAGCAGGCCGAGCGCCTGCTCGAGCCAGTGGCCCTCACCGGTCGCCTGATGAAGCGTCAGCAGCGCCTCGGCGAGGTTGCCGTAGTCGTCGGCGACTCCCTCCGCGTCGCCCACCTGGCCGGCACGGGAGGTGCGGCGCAACCGGCCGCGGACCAGGTGGCGGCCGATCAGCACCTCGGCCGTCTGCGCGGCCGCGCGCACCCAGGCGTGCTCGCCGAGGATCGTGCCGGCGTCGGCCAGTGCGGCGACCGCGAGCCCGTTCCAGGAGGTGACGACCTTGTCGTCCCTCGCCGGCTGAGGGCGTTCGCGCCGGGCCGCCAGCAGGCGTTCGCGCGTCTCGGCCCACCAGGTGGGATCCTCGGGGTCATCGCGCAGCTGCAGCGTCGAGGCGCCGCGCTCGAACGTGCCCGCCGCCGTCACCGACAGCAGCCGGGCGGCGCGCTGCCCGTCGTCCTCGCCGAGCGTGTCGCGCAACTGCTCGGGCGTCCACACATACGTCAGGCCCTCGGCGCCGTCGGTGTCGGCATCCAGCGACGACGCGAAGCCGCCCTCATCGGTAGCGAGGTCGGTGAGGATGAAGCCGGCCGTCTCCCGGGCGATCCGCGCAGCGAGCGGGTCGCCGGATTGCCTCCACCAGTGCGCGTAGACCCGCAGCAGCTGCGCGTTGTCATAGAGCATCTTCTCGAAGTGGGGCACCACCCACGCCTGGTCGACGCTGTAGCGCGCGAAGCCTCCGCCGAGCTGGTCATACATCCCGCCGCGCGCCATCGCGGTGCAGGTGGCTTCGACCATCGCCAGCGCCTCGGCCGATCCGGTGCGGGCATGGTGGCGCAGCAGGAATTCCAGCACCATCGACGGCGGGAACTTCGGCGCGGCGCCGAACCCTGCGTGCTCCCGGTCGAAGGACGTATGCAGCACGCTCACGGCCTCGTCGAGGGCGGATTCGTCGATGGGTGCGGGCGCCGGGGCGCCGAGTGTGCGCAGCTGTTGCACGACGTGCGCACCGGATGCGAGCACCTC
>CAYPQR010000428.1:0-3168 GCA_964412865.1 uncultured Intrasporangiaceae bacterium | reverse complement strand
TCCACACCTTCAACGCGCTGCACAACAGCGAGAAGCAGATCGTGCTGACCAGCGATCAGCCGCCGAAGATGCTCAGCGGCCTCGAGGACCGCATGCGGTCCCGCTTCGAGTGGGGCCTCACGACCGACGTCAAGCCACCCGATCTGGAGACGCGCATCGCCATCCTTCGCAAGAAGGCCGAGGCCGAGAAGATGCGCACGCCGGACGACGTGCTGGAGATGATCGCCAGCAAGGTGCCGAGCAACATTCGCGAGCTCGAGGGTGCGCTGATCCGGGTGACGGCCTACGCGTCGGTCTCCAACCAGCAGGTGACGACCGACCTGGCCGCACACGTGCTGCGAGATCTGATGCCGGGCGCGAGTGTCGGGCAGATCACCGTGACGACCATCATGGAGAAGACGGCCGCCTACTTCGACGTGACCGTCGAGGAGATCTGCGGCCCGTCACGCTCGCGCACGCTGGTCAACGCCCGTCAGATCGCCATGTATCTGTGCCGGGAGCTCACCGACCTCTCCCTGCCCAAGATCGGCCAGAAATTCGGCGGCCGCGACCACACCACCGTCATGCACTCCGAACGCAAGATCCGGGGTCTGATGCCCGACCGACGCGACCTCTACGAGCAGATCAGCGAGCTCACCACACAGATCCGCCGCGCCACTTCGTGACGGTATTCACAAGGTTGTCCCCAGATTTCTGTGGATAACTCTGCCCTTCATGACCTCGTCCGCGCGCTCATCGCGCCGATGTGCTGATTCGCGCCACCCGTTGTCCACAATGTCCACAAGCTGTGGAAAACCCGGTCCGGGCCCGGAATCCGGCATATCCACAGGGAATGTGCATCATGCGACTCGCACTGTGCATACGACCCCTCTCGCAGCCGGCATCTCGGTGGACGGGCTGTGCACAACGCGTCGGCATTCACAACCGGCCCACGTTATCCACACGAACCGTCTACAGGCGGTCCACACCACACATCGCCGAAACCACGCGGGCGACGAGGGTTATCCACAGATTCCACAGGTGCTACTACCACTACGGACTCATGTGACCCCAGCCTTTCCCGCCCCGACGACTGGGGACAACTGCCCACCATCGGGCCTACGCCACCTCCGCCCGGCGTCGTATCGTGGGGCGCACCAAACCGCGCCGGGGAGGGCTTGGAGAGGCAAACCCCGGCGGGCTAGGGTCGATGCGCGCCGCAGGGCGCACCCGCACATCCCGCCGGTACGCCGGCGCCGACGCAAGGACGGTTGCAAGTGAAGCTTCAGGTGGATCGCGATGTCTTGGCAGAGGCCGTCACATGGGCCGTTCGCGGTCTGTCGGCGCGCCCGCCGGTGCCCGTCCTCGCCGGGGTGCTGCTCGACGCGACCTCCGAAGGACTGACTCTCAGCGCGTTCGACTACGAGGTCTCCGCGAAGGTCACCGTCGACGCGCAGGTCGACGAGTCCGGCACCGTGCTCGTGCACGGCAAGCTGCTCGGTGACATCTCCCGGTCGCTTCCCTCCGGCAAACCGGTCGAGGTGACCGCCGACGGCACCAAGGTGCAGGTCGTATGCGGCGCCAGCCGGTTTTCACTGCAGCAGATGCCGACCACCGACTACCCCACCCTGCCGACGACTCCCGAACCGACCGGCACCGTCGCCGGCGACGTGTTCACGAAGGCCGTGGCGCAGGTCGCCATCGCGGCCGACCGCGGCGACACCCTGCCGATCCTGACGGGCGTGCGCGTCGAGATCGAGGACGACAAGCTGCGTCTGCTCGCGACCGACCGCTATCGCCTCGCATTGCGCGAAATCAGTTGGAATCCGGCGCAATCGCACGTCGAGCACGTCGCCCTGATCCCTGCGCGGACCCTGGCCGACACCGCCAAGGCGCTCGGCGCGTCGGGCAAGGTGGAGATCTCGCTCGGCGATGCCGCCGGCGGTGAGGGCCTGGTGGGATTCGAGGCGGGCTCGCGGCGCACCACCACGCGCCTGCTCGACGGCGACTACCCGAAGGTGACCTCGATCTTCCCGACCAGCGTCGACACCATCGCGATGATCAAGACCTCCGAGTTGGTCGAGGCCGTCAAGCGTGTCTCTCTGGTCGCCGAGCGCAACACCCCCGTGCGGCTTCGCTTCGAGGAGACCCAGGTGGCCATCGAGGCGGGCCAGGGGGAGGACGCGCAGGCGAGCGAGGCCGTCGAGGTCACGCTCACCGGCCCCGAACTCGAGATCGCCTTCAACCCGCAGTTCCTCCTGGACGGGCTCAGCGCGATCGGCACCGACTACGCCCGAATGGCCTTCACCCAGCCGGGCCGGCCCGCGGTGCTCTCCGGGCAGGACGACCCGGAGGCCGAACCCGACGAGTCATACCGCTACGTGCTGATGCCCGTCCGGTTCGCCAGCTGACCGTGACGGTGTTGCCGGATCGGTCCGTAACCGGCCGGAGCGACGGGTAGCGTCGAGAACGCGGGCGACCCGTCCGCGACCAACCACACGACATACGACGAAAGGCGTGGCATGCAACTGGGATTGATCGGCCTCGGCAAAATGGGCGGCAACATGCGGGAGCGCATCGAGGCCGCCGGCCACGACGTCGTCGGTTTCGACACCAACCCCGACATCAGCGACGTGAAGGATCTCGCCGAGCTCGTCCAGCGCCTCGACGCGCCACGTGTGGTGTGGTCGATGGTCCCGGCCGGCGCGGTCACCGACTCGGTGATCGACGAACTGTCCGGCCTGCTCGCCGAGGGCGATCTGATCGTCGATGGCGGCAACAGCAGATTCACCGATGACCAGCGGCACGCAGAACAACTCGCCAAGGCCGGCATCGCGTTCGTCGACTGCGGCGTCTCCGGCGGTGTCTGGGGCCGACAGAACGGCTACGGCCTGATGTGCGGCGGCGCGCCCGATGACGTCGAGCGCGTCATGCCGATCTTCGACGCGCTGCGGCCCGAGGGTCCCCGCGACGAGGGTTGGGTGCACGCCGGCGACGTCGGTGCCGGCCACTACGTGAAAATGGTGCACAACGGCATCGAATACGGCCTCATGCAGGCGTATGCCGAGGGCTTCGAACTGCTCGAGGCCAAGGACATCGTCAAGGACGTGAAGGGCTCCTTCAAGGCCTGGACCCGCGGCACCGTCGTGCGGTCGTGGCTGCTGGACCTGATGGTCAAGGCCCTCGAGG
>CAYPQR010000427.1:0-3169 GCA_964412865.1 uncultured Intrasporangiaceae bacterium | reverse complement strand
TGCTCTGGTTCGGCTGGTTCGGCTTCAACGCCGGCTCCGCGCTCGGTGCGGGCACCCTGGCGGCGGGGGTGTGGGTCAACACCATCGCCGCGACCGCGGCGGCCATGCTCGGCTGGCTGGTGACGGAGCGGCTGCGCGACGGATCGGCGACTTCGCTGGGTGCGGCGTCCGGGGTCGTGGCCGGGCTGGTCGCGATCACCCCGGCGTGCTCGACGCTCAGCCCCATTGGTTCGGTGGTGCTCGGCGCGGCGGCAGGCGGCATCTGCGCGTGGGCGGTGGGCCTGAAGCACCGCTTCGGCTTCGACGACAGCCTCGACGTCGTCGGGGTGCACCTGGTCGGTGGCCTCGTCGGCACGATCGGCATCGGGCTGCTCGCCACGACGACCGGCAGCCCCGCAGGAAGCGGCAGCGTTTCAGGACTGTTCTACGGCGGCGGATTCGGCCAGCTCGGCCGTCAGGTCGTCGGCGCCCTCGCGGTGCTGGTCTTCTCGTTCGTGCTCACCTATGCGATCGGCCGGCTGCTGCAGCGCACTCTCGGCTTCCGGGTGACGCAGGACGACGAGATGGCGGGCATCGACCAGGTCGAGCATGCCGAGACCGGATACGACCTCGGCAACCTCTTCGGCGGCAGCCGCACGCAGCACGCGGCCCACCGCACATCACACAGCAACGACCATGAAGGAGCAGGCGTATGAGGCTCGTGACAGCCATCATCAAGCCGTTCAAGCTGGACGACGTCAAGGCGGCCCTCGAGGCCTTCGGGATCGCGGGCATCACCGTCAGTGAGGCGACCGGATACGGCCGGCAGCACGGCCACAGTGAGGTCTATCGAGGCGCCGAATACACGGTCGACTTCGTGCCCAAGCTGCGTCTGGAGGTGCTGGTCGACGACCTCGACGCCGATTCCGTGGTCGGCGTCATCGTGAAGGCTGCGCAGACCGGCCGGATCGGCGACGGCAAGGTCTGGACGACGCCGGTCGACGACGTCGTGAGGGTGCGGACCGGGGAGCGAGGCGCCTCGGCGCTGTGACGTCGATGGAGCGCGGTGACGTCGTGCGGCTGGACCTCGCCGGCACCCGGGAGTTCGGTGCGGCGGGCACTGAGGCGGGACGTCGCCGGCGGGCCCGGCTCGCGGCGCACGGCCGCGACGTGCTGACCGACATCTGGCGGGAAGCGGTCGGTCGGGGCGATCGGACCGGCGTGGCACTCGCGGCGGTCGGCAGCCTGGCCCGCGGCGACCTCGGGCCGCTCAGCGACTACGACCTGGTGCTGCTGCACGACGGATGGGAGGAGCCGGAGATCGCGGCCCTGGCGCAGCGCATCTGGTATCCGCTGTGGGACGCCGGATGCCGCCTCGACCACAGCGTGCGCACTCCCGCGCAGTGCCGGCAGGTCGCCGCCGGCGACCTCACCGCAGCCGTCGGCCTCCTCGACCTGTCGGCGGTGGCGGGGGACGAGGGCCTCGTCGCCGAGACGCGGCGCGGCATATCCCGTGATTGGAGGGCCAATGCGCGACGCCGACTGCCGGAACTGCTCGGAGGCGTCCGCGAGCGTCACGAACGCCACGGTGAGGTCGTCAGCTCGATCGACCCCGACCTGAAGGAGGGCCGCGGTGGGTTGCGGGACATGACGGTCGTGCGCGCGCTGGCGGCCGCCTGGCTGGCCGACCGCCCTCGTGGCGATGTCGATCACGCCCATGACGTGCTGCTGGATGTGCGCGATGCGCTGCACGTCGTGACCGGGCGGGGACGCGACCGGCTGGTGCGTGAGGAGCAGGACGCCGTGGCGGCGCTGCTCGGCCACGGCGACGGCGACGCCATCATGACCGAGGTCGTGAAGGCCGGCCGCGCGCTGTCGTTCGCGTTGGACGCCACGGTGCGCCGGGCGCGGCAGTCGGCGCAGGCGCGGCAGCTGCGCACCGGCCCGCGCCGCCCGCGTATGACGCCGCTCGGCTACGGCTGCTACGAGCACGACGGCGAGGTCGTGCTCGGCGTGCGCGCGGACGCGGGAGACCTGCGTTCGGTCCTTCACGTCGCACACGTCGCTGCACGGCGCTGCCTGCCGATCTCGCCCGCGACGCTGGCCCGGTGTGCCGCGACGGCGCGGGCGCCGCGCTGGGACGCGGGACTCAGGAATGCGTTCGTCGATCTGCTGACGTCCGGGGAGGGGCTGGTGGGGGTCTGGCAGGCGCTCGACCTCGCGGGCATCGTCGATCTGGTGCTGCCGGAGTGGGGCGACGTGCGTGGGCGGCCGCAGCGGGGTGGGGTGCATCTGCATACGGTCGATCGGCATCTCGTGGAGGCCGTGGTGCGCGCCGACGGGTTGCGTGACGAGGTGGCTCGCCCCGACCTGCTGGTCCTGGCGGCGCTGCTGCACGACATCGGCAAGGTCGCCGGCGGCCGGGACCACAGCAGCGAGGGAGCCCCCGTCGCCACACGGATCGGCGAGCGGATGGGCTTCCCGCCCGACGACGTCGCGGTGCTGCGACTGCTGGTGCGGGAGCATCTGACCCTCGTCCACCTCGCGACGCACCGCGACGTGATGGACCCGGCGACCGTCGACGCCGCGCTGGATGCGGTCGATCACCGGCGAGACGTGCTCGATCTGCTGGCCGCCCTGACCCAGGCGGATGCGCTCGCGGCCGGACCCCAGGCGTGGACCGTATGGCGCGCGCGGCTCGTCCGCGACCTGGCCGGCCGTGCGCGCGGGGCGCTGGGCGACCGCACCGTGATGCGGCCGGAGCCCGCGGCGGCGCCTCACCCTCACGTGGAGGGTGAGGTGCCGCAGGTGCAGATCCGATCCACCGGCGCAGGCGCCGAGATCGAGGTCGTCGACCACGACAGGCCCGGGCTCTTCGCTCAGGTCGCCGGTCTGCTCAGCGCCCACGGCCTCGCCGTGCGGTCCGCCAGGGCGGTGACGCGCGACGGTATGGCGCTCGACACCTGGAGCGTCGAGAGCTCGTCCGGCGATCTGCCCGACGCCCATACGCTCCAGCGGGCGCTGCGCAGGCTGGCCACCGGCGATCGCACCCCGTTGCGTGGGCTGCGAGTGCGCCCGGCGCGGGCGGAGCCCTGGCTCACGACGCGAGCGATCGTCATACCGGACGGCTCCGCGGACGCGACCGTGCTCGAGGTGCGTGCGTCCGACCGCCCCGGGCTGCTGCACGACA
>CAYPQR010000426.1:0-3173 GCA_964412865.1 uncultured Intrasporangiaceae bacterium | reverse complement strand
CATGCGCCCGGCCCTCGTGAAGGTCACCTGTCGGCGCAGCACGGCCGGGTCGTCGCCGGCCCGGTCCGGCCAGGTGCGCTGGCGGGGGTCGCGGTGCAGCAGCAGCGACTGATGTCGCGGATCGACGCTCTGCGGCACGTCGACGACCGTGGTCGGAGCGGCGCCCGGGATCTCGAGTCCGCGCAGGCCCATGACGGGGTCAATCGAGCCCGGTGGTGCGTGCAGCTCGACCGACACCCGGCCGGCGCGAGTGGCGGGCAGCAATACGGAGAGACGCGCGCGGCCGTGCGTCCGCACGGTGCGCGTCGTGCCGGCCACCGACACGGTGACGCGGTCCGGTTGCTGGACGCCGTCGCCGCGCGCGAACCGCAGGACGACTCGTCGCACCGTCACCCTCGGCGTGAGGGTGAAGGTCAGCGACTCGGTGTCCCTCTGGTCACCGCTCAGCCAGGCCGTATGAGGGTCGCCGTCGAACGCGGCGGCGGGCCCGGCCCCTGCTCCGGCGAACGCCTTCGCCAGCGGGTCGGCGCCCGACGACGAGGCGCGCAGCCCGGTCATACCGTGCAGCACGCGCGCCGGTTGGGTGGCCGGCGAACCGGCCGGCGGCAGCTGACGCGACCCGATCCGGGTGGGCTGCCGGTCGGAGCGCAGGAGGGTCGGCCCATGGGCCTGCGCCGTCGGGAGCCCGTTGTCGTAGACGCGCCACGGCATGCTGTCGGTGATGACCTCGGCGCGAGCGGATGGCTTTCCGGTGCGCACCAGGGCCGGCCGGCGCGGCCCGACCACGCCCGATGCCAGGAGCGTGAAGATCGACTCCGGCCCGCCGGCGACCGTCACCGCCGACGCGGCGTCGTAGGCGGTGACCCGCGCCCGCGGTGCCTGCACGGCCCATACGGTCAGGTCGGTGCGGCCGTGCCCGATCCGCGCGACGCGGGAGAAACCCGCAGAGCGGCGCAGCGTCGCCTCGACCCGTTGCCACGGCCGCGCACCGACGGCATGCGACAGGTCGTGCCGCACGACGACGCGTGCGATGCCCATCCGCGCCAGGCCGGCCGCGAGCGCGGGTTGCGCCGTGCCGGACCCCGCGAGCGTGTCGGCGGCGTCGAGGAGTCGCGTCGCGCCCGGATGGCCGAGCGGTGCGGCCGCCCGATGGACGACCGGCGAGGTCGCGAGCGCGGACAGCGGTTCGTCGGTCGTCGTGCCCCACCGATAGGTCGCGGTGCGGCTGCTGGGCAGCAGGAGGGTCGATCCGCCGTGGTGGGCGGCGCGGCGGTCGACCAGCTGCGCCGCCTTGTGCCATGCCTGCGGCAGTTGCGCGTATCCGGCGGCGTCGGCCGCCCTCCCCTGCCACAGCGGGGTCATGGCTACGGCGACGAGGACCGCGGCCAGACCGGCGAGGGCCTGTCGCCGGAGCCTGGTCGACCGCACGAGACGTTCGACGGTCGAGCACAGTCCGAGCACGAGCGGCAGCCGGATGAGCGGGTCGGCCTTGTGCACGTTGCGAAGCGCCGCCAGCGGGCCGTCGAGCAGGGCGCGCACCGGCTCGCTCACCGGGCTGCCGACGACGCCGGCATGCCCGGCGACCATGAAGATCGTGCCCACGAGCACGCCGGTCAGGCAGAAGGTGAGCAGGTGGGAGCGCCGCATACGCAAGAGCCCCCAGACGCCGAGCGCCGCGACGGCGCAGGTCGCCACGATGGCGACGACCGACTGCGCCAGCACCCAGCCGGCCTGCCAGGTCGGGTGGTCGGCGCCGTCGAGGATGTAGGCGACCCAGTGCGAGGCGCCGCGCAGGACGTTGGGCACCGACGTGACGGCGGTGGTGATGTGCGCGGTCTCGATGAAGTCGAGGAACGGATAGGCGTATCGGCCGAGCACCAGCAGCGGCAGCAGCCACCAGAGCATGCCGAGCAGGGTTGCGCCGATCCACCAGAGCAGCCGCCGCCGGCCCGTCGGGTGGGTGAGCAGCAGGAGGAACGGCAGCACGAGCGCCATACCCGACGCGGTGGCGTTGACGCCGCCCAGGGTGGCAGTCAGCAGTCCGCAGAGGCACGATGCCCCGATCAGGCGGCGCCGGCCGGCATCGGGTTCCAGCAGGGGTCTGGCCGCGAGCACCAGCCACGGGGTGAGCGCCATCGGCCAGGCGGCGATCGAGATCTCCGACAGGACGGTGAGCACTCTCGGCGACAGGGCGTATGCCGCGCCGCCGAGCAGTGCCACGCCCGGGCCGGCGACGCCGAACGCGCGGATCAGCCGCTGCATCCCGAGGAATGCCACCAGCAGCAGGATGGTCCACCACACCCGCTGCGCGGCCCACGGCGGGACACCGAGGCTGTGGCACACGCCGAAGACGGGCCCCATCGGGAAGAGGTAGCCGTAGGCCTGGTTCTGCAACTCGCCCAGGCCCGCATGCGCGTTCCATGCGCTGAGCGCGCGGCCGAGGTAACGCCACGGCGAGACGACCAGGTCGACCTTGGTGTCGGGCTGGGTGAGGCCCGGGGCGATCAGCCAGGGCACCATCGCGATGGCGACCGACGCGAGGACCAGGTGGATGCGCTGCCGATCCCGGGCGACCTGATTCATCGGCGGCGCAGGATGAGCAGCAGGTTCCACGCGGCGATCTCGCGCAGCCCCGGCACGCGCAGCAGGTGCCGAGCGGGGTCGGGCAGGTAGCGCGGGCGGGCGACCAGCAGGTCGGTCCCGGCCCGGCTGCGGGCCCATCGCAGGCCGTCCCGGACGCTGACGCGAAACATCGTCTCGTCGATCCGGTTCTTCGGCGGATGCCCGTGGCGTCGGGTGTAGCGGTCGGCGGCGCGCCGCCCGCCGAGCCAGTGCCACGGCGAGGTTTCGTGCCCGCCCCATGGTGAGAGCCAGTTGGTGTAGGAGCAGAACAGCAGGCCGCCCGGCGCCAGGACCCGCACCATCTCGTCGGCGGCCTGCCACGGCTCGCGCACGTGCTCCAGCAGGTTGCTGGCGAAGACCACGTCGACGCTGCCGTCGGCCAGGGGCAGCGCCGTGGCGTCGCCGATCAGCCCGCCGCGCCGCACGGACGCCACGGTGGGGTCCCGATCGACCGGCACGTAGCGCACCCCGGCGGCAATGAACGCGTCGGCGAACTCGGCCGGGCCGGCGCCGATGTCGACGACCGACCGCCCGTGCAGGTCGGTCCATTC
>CAYPQR010000425.1:0-3177 GCA_964412865.1 uncultured Intrasporangiaceae bacterium | reverse complement strand
ACAGGTTGGCCGAGCCGAGCATCTGCCGCACATACCAGTCGCCGCGGGTCTCGCCGTCGATCATCTCCTCGCTGAAGAACTCGGCGCCCTCGGGGAAGTGCCCGCAGAAGATCACGGCGTGCGCCCACACGTTGCGGATGGAGTTGGCCGCCACTGTGCCGAGCAGGGCGCGCTTGCCCGACCCGGTGAGCAGGGCGGCGGCGATCGGCAGCGAGATGTAGTCCTTGACGACCTGGATGACGGCCTTCTTGCCGACGGCCTTCAGATCCTCGTTGAACTGTTCCTTGGTCTTGTAACCCGCCTGCACCATGTCCCACTCCAGGTCGTAGGACGCGATGCCCCACTCGAACATCGGGGCGAGCATGAGGTTGATCAGGGGGTTGGCCAGGTCGCGCGGCTTCCACGGCTGGTCCTCGCTGACCCGCAGGATGTTGTAGCCGACGTCGCGGTCCTTGCCGACCACGTTGGTCCAGGTGTGGTGCAGGTCGTTGTGGGTGTGCTGCCAGCCGCGCGCCGGCGCGACGAAGTCCCACTCCCACGTCGTCGAGTGGATGTCCGGGTCGCGCATCCAGTCCCACTGTCCGTGCAGGATGTTGTGGCCGAGCTCCATGTTCTCCAGGATCTTGCCGAGCGCCAGCGCGCCCGTGCCCAGGGCGAAGGCGGCCTTGTAGCGGCTGAACAGCAGCGTGGCGCGGCCGCCCAGCTCGAGCCCGCGGGTGATCTTGATCATCCGGCGGATGTATGCCGCGTCGCGGGCGCCGCGGTCGGCCAGCACCTCGTCGCGGATCGCGTCGAGCTCGTCCCCGAGTTGCTCCACCTGCTCGTCGGTCAGATGGGCCGCCGCCTCGGGCCTCTCCAGCGGCCGCCCGTCCCTGGGCAGCACTCCGGTGCGCTTGGTGCCCGCGGCCGGCACCGGTGCGGGCGTGATGGGCCCCGGCGCCGCCTTCGCGGCCTGGTCGGCGGTGAGCGTCATAGAGGGTCTCCTTCGGGATGGATCAACGGTCGAGGTTCACGGGTCCGGCGGCTGCCGAGATGCAGGTCTGGATCAGCTCGCCCTCGTCGCAGCGGACCTCGCCGGTGCGCAGATCGCGCACCTGTCCGCTGAGAAGTGGGGTGAGACAGGTGTGACAGATGCCCATGCGGCAGCCGCTCGGCATCATCACTCCGGCCTCCTCACCGGCCACCAGCAACGGGGTGGTGCCGTCGGCCTCGACCTGGACATCGGATTTCTCAAAGGTGATCAGTCCACCTTCGGCCGGCACGGCGGCCAGCGTGGTGGTGAACCTCTCCACCGTCAACGTATCGGGCAGGCCGACACGTTCCCACAGCTCGTGGGCCGCGTCGAGCATCGCCTCGGGCCCGCATACGTAGGCCTTGCGGGAGCGCCAGTCGGGACAGAGCCGGTCGAGGTCGTCGCCGTTGCTGAAGTCGATGCGGCCGTCCTCGCCGGTATAACGGTGCACCACGTGCAGACCCGGATGGTCCGCGGAGAGCTGGGCGAGTTCCTCGTCGAAGAGGCTGGCGGTGCGGTCGTGAGAGGAGTGCAACAGCACGACGTCGGCATCCTTGCGCCGCGGCACCAGGGTGCGGATCATCGACATCACCGGGGTGATGCCGCTGCCGGCCGTGAGCATCAGCAGCGGCCGCGGGCCCGCGGGGAGCACGAAGTCACCCTGCGGCGGGGCGAGGAAGACGATGTCACCGACCTTGGTGTGCCGCACGAGATAGGTCGAGACCTTGCCGATCGCCGTGACCGTGATGGCCGGGTCGGCTCCGGCCGGGGCGGACAACGAGTAGGACCGCCACTGGCGTACCCCGTCGATCTCGACGCCGACGCGCGCCCACTGGCCGGCCTGATGCGGCTGCCAGTGCCTGCCCGGGCGGAAGGTGATGGTCGCCGAGGTGGGGGTCTCGGGGGTCACGCTGGTGACGACGCCGCGCAATTGCCGGGAGGATGCCAACGGGTTGATCAGGCGCAGATACTCCTCCGGCGGCGTCGGTGCGGTGAACACGGACACGGCGCGCTTCGCCGCCGACTTCACACCCATGTATCCAGTGTGATTGGCTCGCGGCGCAGAATCTCCACCATCAGACCTACAATTGATCTCATCATTTTATCGGGTCACCACAAATATTAGGGTAGGTATGCCTCAGCAGCCAAGATCGGCCCGATCGGACGTGATGCCCGAGGGGCTGCTCCACCGTGATGCACCGTGGGCCGGTCTGCCCGGCGACATCTCGGCGACCCTCGGAAAGGTGCTGCCGCGGCTCGTCGAGCAGATCATCGAGCGTATCCCTCAGGAAGTTCCCGAGTATGCGCGCCCGCTCGAGGGCGAGTTCGGGGCCGGGGTGCGGCGCGGGGTCGAGACGGCGCTGCGGCGGCTGCTGGTCGACCTGCCCGGCACGTCCCAGCCGGGCCTGACGGCGCAGACCCGGGGCGTCTACCGGCAGCTGGGGGTCGGTGAGGCGCGCACCGGGCGCTCGCTGGAGGCGCTGCTGTCGGCATACCGCGTCGGAGCGCGGATCACCTTCCGCGCCGCCGCGACGGCGGCGACCGAAGCCGGGGTCGACCCGGCGCTGATGATGCCGCTCGGCGAGTCGATCTTCGTCTACATCGACCAGATCTCGGCGGCGAGCATCGAGGGGTTCACCGACGAGCAGGGGCGGCAGATCGGCGAGCGCGACCGCCGCCGGCAGGCGCTGCTGGCGAGGCTGCTGTCGGGGCGCATCGACGAGGTCGAGGTCCGGCGTCTGGCCACCCGCGCCGGATGGGCGCTGCCCAAGCAGGTGGTCGCGGTGGTGGTGCCCCCGGAGCGTTCCGAAGGTCTGCGGCTCGCGCTCGGCGACCACGCCCTGGTGAGCTCGGGCGGCGGTCAGGTCGTGGCCGTGCTGGAGAGCCCGCACTCCCGTCGCGCGCGTGCCGAACTCGAGCATGCGCTCGCCGGCCGGCGCGCCTGGGTCGGTCCGCCGCGCCCGTGGGAGTCGGTGGGCGAGTCGCACCGGGCGGCGACGCTGGCGCAGTCGCTGCGGCCATCCGACATGCCCGACACCGACGATCCCCACTGGGTCGACGAGCACATCGCACAGATCGTCATCACCAGTGAGTCGGAGCTGGTCGCCGATCTCGCCCGCCGCCGGCTCGCCCCACTCGCCGGGATGCGTCCCGCGCAGCGTCAG
>CAYPQR010000424.1:0-3178 GCA_964412865.1 uncultured Intrasporangiaceae bacterium | reverse complement strand
AACGGCGTCCGTGAGGGTCTGCTGGATCGAGAGCCCGAGCCGCCCGGCGACGCCGAGGATTCCGCAGATGCGCACGAGGCGGACGGTGCCAAGGCGACGAAGCACACCAAGGGCACCGACTCGGTCGACTCCGGAGGCTGACCACTGGGGGGCCGTGTCCCCAACAGTGGCCGTTCAGCGCGCGGTCACCGGCTCGCTGAAGTCGAGGGCCTTGGCAAGCGCCAGCAAGCGCGACATCGAGACATCGCGCGTGCTCAGCAGGCGCACGAGTGTGCCGTGATCGACGACCATGATCTGGTTGCGGGTGCCACCCTTGGTGCTGACCGGGACACCGTCGATGGTGAATGTTGAGTCGGAGGGGGCATCGGCGGGCTGGACCAGCGCCTCGTGCCCGGCAACCGTGGTGACATGGCCGCCGTAGTCCGCTATGAGAGCATGCCACTTTGCCGGAATGTCGACGTCGCCCCAGCCCGGCTCGTAGGAGATCTTGACGTCACCGAGCATCACGACGGGGACGTTGCCACAACTCCAGGAGTTGGTGACTTTCGAGATATCATTCTTCGGCAGCCAGATCGGAACGCTGCTCATGGCGGCCAGTTGGCTGATGGCGGCATGCGTCGCGCCCGGGCACGGCCGCCCGAGTGGGCGCAGATGGGGCATGTTGGCGGCGCCCGTTTGTCGAGCGTGTCGATGAGCGGAGGGTGATGTTGCGGCGTGTGAGGATGTGACCGCTTGGGTCGGTCCTGGTCCCGCGCCGATCACGCCGGTGCTGCTCAGTGCGAACACCGAGGCGATCGCCGCCACCCCGCCGAAGGCTCCCATCAGGAGTGTGTGTCGCGCTCGCCGAGGTCCGTGTCCGGCCGGGACAGCCCCCGTGGTCCGGCCATTGAGCTTTCGCCATACCCGCCGTCCGCCTGCTGGGTCGGCCGACTCGGCCAGCCGGGTGAGCTGGTCTCGGAGGGACTCTTCAAAGTGATCCATGGTGCTTCACCTCCGTGGTCAACTGCTCTTGTGGCTCGGGGCTCGCGTGGCGGCGTAGGGCCTTGGTGGCGCGGCTGAGACTTGCCCGCACGCTCGACCTGCGCAGGCCGGTCCATTCGGCGATCTCGCGATCGGTCAGTTGGAGGTAGTAGTGCAACACCAGAACCGTCCTCTGGGTCGTAGACAGCTTCCGCAGCGCGCTCTGAATCCAGAGCCGCGAGTCGACGCCGTCCGTCGAGTCGACCGCGACCGAGTCATTCGCTCGCACCCGATGGACGATGGGGAGGCGCTTCTTGCGGTGCTGGCTGTGGTGCTCATTGACCAGAAGCCGGCGTGCATATGCGAGAGGATCCCGCGCCTGCCGCACGATCTCCCACTTGCACATCACCCGGATCAGCGCGTCCTGTGTGAGGTCTTCCGCGTCTTGCTGGGTGTCGCACAGAGGGCGTGCCAACCGTAGCAAGTCCATAGCGTGGGCCCTCGCGAACTCCTCGAAGGTGGTCACGCGTCGATCCGCAGATTGAACCATCACACTACAAAGACGCTTCCCAGGCATCGAAACGCTGCACCAAGGAAGACATTCCTTTACTGGATGCTCTTGGCATGGTGGCCGTCGATCCGATGAAAGTGGTAATCAGGGTCGATGTCGTAGTACTTGCGGACATTGTCGAAGTAGGACCAACCGTTGCCGTCGTGATACTCCGAGATCCTCGTCCAATCGGCATAACCACCGTCATGTTGGTTGCCACGCTCCATGTTGACAACACCGGTGCCCTCTGAAAAATCCATGTTGACGCCGTGCGGTTGCAGACTGATCCCGTTGAACCGGCAACCCCAGTAGGTATTTGCATTGGCATCGGAGGCTCTGTAGGTGTCGAAACTCCCGTCGCTCGGATGCCGATGGGCCCAGAACCGGCAACTGTAGTGGCCCGCGTTTGTGACCCTGACATTGAATAACGTCGGATGGCTATAGTAATGGTCGTGGTCAACTCCTTGACACGAACTTGGCCCCCACCACCCTCGCAGCCAGCCGAACTCGAACGTTCCGCCCCCAGCGCCCTCGACAGCGATGCTGCTGACACGCTGGCAATGAGCTCCTTTTGATGCGTACATATGGGCTCTGACGCCCCGCATGGTTGTGTTGTAGCCGTCCTCCTCCATGGCGTCGATCTGCCCGTAATCGTCATCTCCGCCGGTACTTGCGTCCAGGCAACCCTTCGGGTCGAGGGGTGGCCTACTTGACGGACCAGGCTCTGAGGCGCCGGCGGTGACGGTCGACCCAATGGAGTCATGAGGTGCGAATCCCAGCCCCACGGACGCGAGCAGTACTGCGCCCCCGAGCAATGCACTCATGTCGCTGATCGCTGGCATACCACTCATGACAATCGTGCCCCTCTGAGACGAGCCAGGGCTCGACGCAGGTGCGGATCGGGCCCTGACCATTCGGAACCTATGCTTTTTGCCTACCGCTTGTCGCGAGTGCTGTCAAGCGCGGAAGCTGCCCGATGGGTGACCCATGTGTTGTGGCTGTGGCGCGGCACCCGGTAGTCTGTGCACCCCATGCAGGCCAATGTCGTCCCGCTGGTCACGTAGACAGCCGGGACCAACGTCCCGCCACGATGACGAGGACGGTGATTTGGATGACGGCCGCATTCTCCGCAGCGCCCAGCGCGCGGGGGCTCTATCAGCCGCAGTTCGAGCACGACGCATGCGGCGTCGCCATGGTGGCGACCATGCGGGGCACGCCGGGCCACGACATCGTCGATCACGCCCTGACCGCGCTGCGCAACCTGGAGCATCGCGGCGCGACGGGTGCAGACCCGC
The DNA here is from genome assembly GCA_964412865.1 of uncultured Intrasporangiaceae bacterium. Lineage (GTDB taxonomy): Bacteria > Actinomycetota > Actinomycetes > Actinomycetales > Dermatophilaceae > Leekyejoonella. Next base: position 373 of record CAYPQR010000424.1, on the reverse strand, counting down.
TGGTCGGGGACGGCGCGGGCATCATGACGCAGATTCCTGACGAACTGTTCCGGGCCACATGCGACTTCGCTCTGCCGGCCCGGGGGCACTACATCGCCGGGATCGCCTTCCTGCCGCAGGACGACGCCGAACGAGAGACGATCGGCCGCCGCCTCGAGGAGTATGCCCAGCAGGAGGGGCTGAAACTGCTGGGCCGGCGGGAGATGCCGAGCGACTCCACGGTGATCGGGTCGGCCGCGCGAGAGGTGATGCCGGTCTTCGAGCAGGTCTTCCTGGCTGCGGCAGAGGGCGCGGTCGGCGGGATCGACCTCGACCGGCGGGCATTCTGCCTGCGCAAGCGGATGGAGCACGACTTCGACGTCTACTTCCCGTC
>CAYPQR010000423.1:0-3180 GCA_964412865.1 uncultured Intrasporangiaceae bacterium | reverse complement strand
GGCCCCGGACCCCTCTGACTCGAACATCCGATCCAGCACCGACCTTGCGCGACGAGAGATGATGCTCGGATGCACCAGACCCACACTCACGAGCTCACCTTCACCGGTGCCGAGGTGCGAAAGCGGTTCGTCAGTTGGGCTCACGGGGAGGCGGATCGAGAGTGGATGATGCTGACCTTGTTGGCCGAGCACTCCCCCGGGCTGGCTCCCTTGCCGCTCTCACGCGCACACACGGATGGCGCGCCCGTCATCGTGATGGAGCGACTACCCGGGCATCCACTCGGCGACGGGCCACTGTCCGCCGATCAGACGCATCAGCTCGCGCGGGCGCTGCGCCGGCTGTGGGCCGTTCCGGTCGGGGCCGCCCGCGCACGAGGAGTCCGCGAGCGCCACAACGGGCCGGCCGTCCAGGTGTCGCTGGTCGTCGAATCACTCGGCGCGCCCTACGATGTCCGGCGATGTCAGGAGCCTGCTCTGGTCAGGCGCGCCGTGGACGCGACCCTGGCGTGGCTCGCCGACGGTGATTTGCCGGAGCCGCAGTTGACCGCGGTCGGCATCGCCGACCTGAACCCGGCCAACGCCCTGTGGGACGGATCGAGATGCCGGTTGGTCGACTTCGAGGAGGGCGGGCTGACCGACCCCGCATACGAGATGGCCGACCACATCGAACATCTCGCCATGCGCGGCGTGCTCGAGCCCGAAGCCCTGTTGGACGCCCTCGAACCGACCGACGACGAGTGGGAACGCGCGGTGAACTATCGGCCCCTCGCCGCGGCCTTCTGGCTCGCGACGCTGCTGCCGGGCAATGGCGGCTGGCACCGCAACCCTCCGGGCACCACCGAAGCGCAGGCCGAGCGTCTGCTCACGCTGCTGCCCTGAACGGGCTTGACAGATTCCGCGGTCCGGCATGCAATATATTGCATGCCGGTGCCGGATGAACCCGCGGAGCCTCAGCGCCAACTGCTGCGCGAGCGGACCTACGAGCGTCTTCGCGATGCCATCGTCACCGGCGTGCTCGAACCCGGAGAACAACTGCGGGACGCCGACCTGAGCCGGTGGCTCGGCGTGAGCCGCACGCCGGTCCGTGAGGGGCTGTCGCGCCTGGAGCTGGCGGGCCTGGTGATCACTCGGCCCGGCCGATCGACGACCGTCGCCCCGCTGGATCCACGCGCGGTGCGAGACGCTCACGCCGTGGTGACCTCGATGCACGAGCTCGCCGTGCGCCTCGCCGTGCCGATGATGAGCGCCGCCGACGCCGAGGAGATGGAGCAGGCGAACGATCGGTTCGAGGCCGCCCTCGAAGCCGGCGACGTCGATGCCGCCCTCGAAGCGGACGACGACCTGCACGCGGTGCCCGTCCGAGTCGCCGGCAACCTCGCCATCGGCAAGGTCCTGGAGCAGTTCACGCCGGTTTTGAGGCGCAGCGAACGCGCCCGGTTCGGCACGCTGCCCGGACGCGAATCAGTCGTGCTGCACGCAGAATTGATCCGCCACTGCCGAAGCGGCGACGCGGATGCAGCAGAGTCTGTATGCCGGCAGATCTGGCAGTCCCTCGCGACCCTGCTGACCACCGATCCGCCCGACACGCCGCCTCACCGGTCGTAGCACGACGACCCCGCACCGCCGACACATTCACCGCCACCACACACTTCGAGGAGCGCCATGAAACTGCAGGACTTCCCCCGTCACCCGCTGATGTTCGGGCCCAGCCCGATCCACCCCTTGGACCGGCTGTCCGGGCACCTCCACGGCGCACGGATCTGGGCCAAGCGCGAGGATTGCAACAGCGGTCTCGCCTTCGGCGGCAACAAGGTCCGCAAGCTCGAATACATCGTCCCGGATGTCCTGGCCCAGGGCGCCGACACGCTGGTGTCCATCGGCGGCGTGCAGTCCAACCACACCCGGCAGGTCGCCGCGGTCGCCGCCCACCTCGGGCTCAAGGCGGTGCTGGTGCAGGAGGCGTGGGTGGACTGGCCCGACGCCGTCTACGACCGAGTCGGAAACATCCAGCTCTCCAGACTGATGGGAGCCGACGTCCGGCTCGACCCGGCCGGCTTCGGGATCGAGATCAAGGACAGCTGGCAACACGCCATCGACAGCGTCCGCGAGGCCGGCGGCACGCCATACGGCATCCCGGCCGGCGCATCCGAACACCCTCTCGGCGGACTGGGATTCGCGAACTGGGCGTATGAGGTGCAGCAGCAGGAGGCGGAGCTGGGCGTCTTCTTCGACACCATCGTGGTCTGCGCGGTGACCGGCAGCACCCATGCTGGGATGATCGCCGGATTCGCCGGCCAGGACCGTCCGCGGCGTGTCATCGGCATCGATGCGTCCGCGAAGATCGACGAGACGCGCGATCAGGTCGCCCGGATCGCCCGCAACACCGCGGAATTGATCGAACTGCCGCGCGAACTGCGAGACGACGAGATCACCGTCATGGAGGGCTGGGCCGGCGCCCACTACGGCGTGCCGGCCCAGTCGACCCTCGACGCGATCCGGCTGGTCGGCGGACTCGAGGGCGTCATCCTCGACCCCGTCTATGAGGGCAAGTCGATGGCGGGCCTGATCGACCTCGTGAGCCGCGGCGAGATCGGCAAGGACAGCAACGTGCTGTATGCCCATCTCGGCGGTCAACCCGCTCTCAGCGGCTACAGCGCGGTCGTCCGCTGACACGGCCCGCCGCCGGCAGAGGAGCGGCCTCGGAGAGGCACGCCGAGCGCCGATGTCGTCGTGACCCCGGCAGCACTACGCTCGGATCCATGAAGGCCATCACTCTGCCCTCTTTCGGCGACGAGTCCGTGCTGACGGTCACCGAGGTGCCGGCCCCGGACATCACGCCGGGCCACGTCGTGATCGACGTCGTCGCCGCCGGGGTCAACCGAGCGGATCTCATGCAGCGGCAGGGGCATTACCCACCTCCACCGGGAGAGTCGGAGATCCCCGGTCTCGAAGTCAGCGGCACGATCCGTAGCGTCGGCGACGGCGTCGAGCGGTGGTCACCCGGTGACGAGGTGTGCGCCCTGCTGGCCGGAGGCGGCTATGCCGAACAGGTGTCCGTGCCTGCCGGCCAGGTCCTCCCCCGGCCCGCGGATGTCGGCCTCGTGGAGGCGGCCGCACTGCCCGAGGTCACCTGCACCGTCTGGTCCAACGTCTTCCTGACCGCCAACCTGCAGCCGGAGG
>CAYPQR010000422.1:0-3186 GCA_964412865.1 uncultured Intrasporangiaceae bacterium | reverse complement strand
GCATACCCCGCGAGTGCCGTGGCGACCCGCGGGTCGGAGCATGGCCCATTCGGAGCAGCGGCGACGACCTTCACGACCGGCGGGACTGGTCAAGCGGCATCGATCTTGCTAGACAGGGTGAGCATCTGGCGTCACCCGTATGTCGCCGGCCGCCCGTGTGGTCGGCGTCCGTCCCATCCGAGTAGGAGTCACCATGCCGGACACCGACCTGTTCATCGATGGTCAGTGGAGGTCGTCGTCCGACGGCGGCAGCCGCACCATCACCTGCCCGGCGGACGGCAGCGTTGTCGGCACGGTGTCCGAGGCGAGCTCCGACGATGCAAGGGAGGCCGTGGCCGCGGCCCGGCGGGCTTTCGACCACGGCGAGTGGCCGCATACGCCGAGTCCACAGCGCTCCGCGCTGCTGTCGGCACTCGCCGACCGGCTGACGGAGCAGAAGGATCAGGTCGCGAGGCTGGAGGCGCTCGACACCGGCAAGCGGTTCGTCGAGGCGCAGATCGACATGGACGACATCATCGGCGTCTTCCGCCACTTCGCGACACTCGCCCAGGCCGACGCCGGTCGCGTCGTCGACACCGGCATGGCCGACGTGTCGTCCCGTGTCGTGCACGAACCGGTCGGCGTATGTTCGCTGATCACGCCGTGGAACTACCCCCTGCTGCAGACCGCATGGAAGGTCGCCCCGGCGCTCGCCGCCGGAAACACGTTCGTACTCAAGCCGAGTGAGCTCACACCGCATACGTCGATCTGGCTTGTGGGCGCGCTCGACGAGCTCGGACTGCCGCCCGGGGCGGCCAATCTCGTGCTCGGGCCGGGTGCGACGGTCGGTGCGGCGATGACCGATGACCCCGCAGTCGACCTGGTGTCGTTCACGGGCGGCCTCGTCACCGGTCGGCGCATCATGGCCGCGGCCGCGCCGACCGTGAAGCGCATCGCCCTGGAGCTCGGCGGCAAGAACCCCAATGTGATCTTCGCCGATGCCGACCTGCCCGCCGCGATCGACAATGCGCTGACCGCGATCTTCCTCGACTCCGGCCAGGTCTGCTCCGCCGGGTCGCGTCTGATCGTCGAGGAGTCCGTGCACGACGAGGTCGTGGGCGAACTCGTGCGGCGGGCGCGGCAGATCCGCCTCGGCGGCCCCTTCGACGAGTCGGCCGAGAGCGGACCGCTGATCAGCGCCGACCACAAGCGCAAGGTGCAGGCGTATGTCGATCGTGCGGTCGAGGAGGGCGCGCGGCTGCTTGTCGGGGGCACCGGGCCCGACGATCCGGCACTCGCCGACGGCCACTACTTCCTGCCGACGGTGCTCGACGGCTGCCGCAGCGAGATGCACTGTGTTCAGGACGAGTCGTTCGGACCGGTCGTGACGGTCGAGACGTTCTCGGGCGCGACCCGGGATGAGGCGGAGGATGATGCCGTCGCCATCGCCAATGACACGATCTACGGCCTGGCGGGCGCCGTATGGACGCAGAACGCCGGCCGGGCCGAGCGCGTCGCGGGCCGGCTGAGACACGGCACGATCTGGATCAACGACTACCACCCCTACGTGCCGCAGGCGGAGTGGGGCGGATACAAGCAGTCCGGCATCGGGCGCGAGCTCGGCCTCGCCGGCCTGGAGGAATATCGCGAGACCAAGCACATCTGGCACAACACCCGCCCGGCGAAGGCCGGATGGTTCGCGGATGCGCCGCGCGATGAGGACGGATGAGCATCGCCGGATTCGACGCAGCGAGACTCGGAACGAGGAGAAGAGGCCCGAAGCATGACTGAAACGACCTGGGATTACGTCATTGTCGGCGGCGGATCGGCCGGGAGCGCACTGGCCAACCGGCTGAGCGCCGACCCGGGCACCTCGGTGCTCGTGCTGGAGGCTGGGCGGAGCGACTTCCGCGTCGACCCCTTCATCCACATGCCGGCAGCGTTGCCCTACCCGATCGGCAACCGGCTCTATGACTGGAAATACGAGTCGGAGCCCGAACCTCACATGGGCGGGCGACGTGTCTATCACGCCCGGGGCAAGGTGCTGGGCGGGTCGAGCTCCATCAACGGCATGATCTTCCAGCGCGGCAACCCGATGGATCTGCAGCGTTGGGCTGCTGATCCGGGCATGGAGGCCTGGGATTACGCCCACTGCCTGCCCTACTTCAAGCGTATGGAGACGTGCGTCGCGGGCGCCGACGCATGGCGGGGCGGGTCGGGGCCGCTGATCCTCGAGCGCGGCCCCGCGACCAGTCCGCTCTTCGGCGCCTTCTTCGAGGCGGTGCAGCAGGCCGGATATCCGCTGACCGACGACGTGAATGGTTATCGCCAGGAAGGATTCGCCAAGTTCGACCGCAACGTCTATCGCGGCCGGCGGCTGTCGGCGGCGCGGGCATACCTCCACCCGGTCGAGCATCGCAAGAACCTGACCATCGAGACGCTCGCCATGGTGACCGGGTTGCGCACCGAGGGGGCGACGATCACCGGTGTCGACTACCTGCGTGCCGGGCGGCTGCACCACACCGCTCACGCGCGCGAGGTGATCCTCTGCGGCGGCGCGTTCAACTCCCCGCAACTGCTGCAACTGGCGGGTATCGGCGACCCGGCACACCTGGAGAGCCTGGGAATTCCCGTCATCGACGACCTCCCGGGCGTCGGTGAGAACCTGCAGGACCACCTGGAGGTCTATATCCAGCACGAGAGCAAGCAGCCCGTGTCGATCGCCCCGTGGCTCAAGCGGCGGCACATGCCGCGGATCGGCATCGAGTGGCTGATGCGCCGCGGCGTGGGCGCCAGCAACCACTTCGAGGCGGGCGGTTTCATCCGCAGCAACGACGAAGTCGCCTGGCCCAACGAGATGTTCCACTTCCTGCCGATCGCCATCCGGTATGACGGTTCGCAGCCGGCGGCCGAGCACGGCTACCAGGTGCACATCGGACCCATGTGGCCCGATGTGCGTGGCACACTGAAGATCAGGAGCAGGGATCCGCTCGAGCACCCCGCCATCCAGTTCAATTACCTGTCCACCGAGAACGATCGTCGCGAGTGGGTCGAGATGGTGCGTGCGGCGCGCAACATCCTCGAACAGCCGGCATTCGCACCATTCTCCGCAGGTGAGATCTCGCCCGGGCCGTCGGTGCAGACCGATCAGGAGATCCTCGACTGGGTCGCACGCGACGCCGAGACCGCGCTGCACCCGTCGTGCAC
>CAYPQR010000421.1:0-3201 GCA_964412865.1 uncultured Intrasporangiaceae bacterium | reverse complement strand
TCGCAGGAGGTGCCGCTCGATCTGCACGTTCGCCATGCCGTACAGCATGGCGACTTGCACCTACATATGCCACCGGAGGAGCGGGTCCGGCCGTGCGCGTTCCACTCTTTCGGACACTTCGGGAGGAGTCATCCGGCCCGCCCGGGGGCCGACCCCCGAGATGACGGGATCTTCGGCCGCGTCCCAGTGATGAATCCTCCCGGCTCGACCGGTCCGCCGCGCTCGCGGTCCTCAGGTATGTTGCATGGCGACAATTATTGACGTGACGGGGACGAGGTGATGGCGCGATGCCGCGCGGTGCCGTCGTCGTCAACCCCATCAAGTCGGAGCCGTCCGACGGCCTGCGCGCCGAACTCGAGGAGATCTTCGCCGCCTACGGGTGGCAGCCGCCCCTCTGGCTGGAGACGACGGTGGGCGACCCCGGGTACGGGCAGGCGCGCGCGGCGCTCGAGCAGGGCGCCGACCTCGTCTGCCCGCTCGGCGGGGACGGCACCGTGCGGTGCGTCGCGGCCGCGCTCGCCGGCACCGACGTGCCTCTCGGCCTTCTCGCCTCCGGCACCGGCAACCTGCTGGCCCGCAACCTCGGGCTGCCCTTTCGCAGGTATGCCGACGGCCTGCGGGTCGCGCTGAGCGGCCGGGACCGGCCGATCGACGTGATGCGGGTCGAACTCGACCGTGACGGTGACGGGCGATTCGGGCGCACCGAGACGGGGCTGGTGATGGCCGGTGTCCACTTCGACGCCGAGATCATGGCGAGCACCCCGGAGACCCTCAAGAAGAGAATGGGCTGGCTCGCATACCCCGCTGCGGGCATCGGGCACCTCACCCAGAACCAGGTGCGCATGCAGGTCGAGACCGACCGTGACGAGGTGGTCGGGCCGGTGCCGGTCACCGGGGTGCTCATCGGCAACTGCGGCCGGCTGACCGGCGGCATCAAGCTGATGCCCGACGCGGCCGTCGACGACGGCATGCTCGACGCCGTCGTGGTGTCGGTGCCGCGCATCACGGGCTGGGCGCCTGTCGTCTCTCAGGTGCTGACCGGTAGCCGCCGATCGACCAGGACCCTGCAGCGGCTGCAGTGCGCGTCGCTCACGGTGCGGTGCGACGAGCCCGTGCTGGTCGAGGTCGATGGTGACGTGCTCGGGCGCGCTCACGGCATACGCGTCGGCGTGGACCACCAGGCGCTGCGGATCCGCACGCCGTGAACGACCTCTTCCGCTTCTCGTCCGTTCACCGGCTGGATGCGCCGGCCGCCTCGGTGTTCGAGGTGCTGCGCGACGCCGAGGCGTGGGGGCAGTGGTGGCCGCAGATCAAGAAGGTCATGCCGCGGGACGACCGCACCGGCACCGTCGTGATCCGAAGCCTGCTGCCGATGAGGCTGGTCCTCGAGGTGACGAGCGAGATCACCGATCCGGCCCAGGGCGTTCTGCGCGCCCGTCTCGACGGAGACCTGCGCGGATGGGCGCAGTTCACCGTGATCGATGAAACCGACTCGACGACACTCGAATACGAGCAAGAGACGACGCTGGTGCATCCGCGGCTGCCGGGCTTCGCGGCCCGAGCATCGAGGCCGCTCCTCGTCGTCAACCATGCGGCCATGATGCGGTCGGGGATGCGTGGTCTGCAGGCGCGGGCCGCACTGCGCTGAGCGAGTCCCTCGTGCGCGAGTCCACATTGTGGGAAGATTCCGACGTTCGGGCAGAAGCGCCGCACGGAAGGCAAGATCATGCCTGCTGAATCGTCCACTCATCCCCGATCCCTGAGCGGGCCCGGCATCATCGCCAGACTCGAACGGCTGGAGGGCTGGTCGCTCTCCTACACGTTCATCGTGATCATCGGGATCGGGTTCCTGTTCACCTTCTATGACATCTTCGACATCAACGTGTCGTTCATCCAGACCTGCGTCGACCTCAAACAGGGCTGCACGCCTGAGAACGCGTTGGATTCGCTGCCGTTGCCCGTCGTGCTCAACCTCGTCGGATATGTCGTCGGCACGCTGATCCTCAGCCCGGTCTCCGACAGGATCGGACGCCGCAACATGCTGCTGATCACGATGCTGATCACCGGGCTCGGTTCTCTCTACAACGCACTCGCCCCTGATTACACGAACTTCGTGATCGCGCGCATCGTCACCGGCATCGGCATCGGAGCCGACCTCGCGGTCGTCAGCACCTACATCAACGAGGTGTCGCCTCGCCACTCCCGCGCGAAATTCACCACCTTGATCTTCATCAACTCCGCGCTGGGAGCGTTCGTCGGTGTCTGGCTCGGCCTGCTGCTGACAACGGAGGCGACCGACTGGCCGGCGGGCCTGCCGTTCGCCCTGGCGAGCGAGACCTTCGACAACGGATGGCGCTGGATGTATGCCATCGGCGCGCTTCTGGCGCTGGTCGCGATCCTGCTCCGGTTCGAGCTGCCCGAGTCTCCACGCTGGCTCGTCGGCAAGGGCCGCCTCGAGCACGCCGACCGGGTGGTGTCCGACATGGAGCAGCATGCCCGGCGGAGGGGTCCGCTGACCGAGCCCGATGAGAACATTCCGGAAGAAGTGGTCGTGCCGCCGGCGCCGCTGCCCTACTCGGAGCTTCTGCGAAATCCGATGTATCTCAAGCGCATCGGCATTCTGCTGGCGATGTGGTTCATCGGCTATATCACCGTGTATTCCTACGCGTCCGGGTTCACGAGTGTGCTGACGGCGCTGAAGTATCCGCCGCCCGAGGCCGGCGTGATCACGGCGGTCGGCACCATCGGGTTCGTCATCGCGGCGATCATCATGACCTACATCGTCGAGCTGCTGGAGCGACGCTTCTGGCTGCCGATCGCCGCCGTCGTCACCCTGATCGGCGCGTTCATGATCGCGACGGCAGGCAAGACGATCTCCATCGCCTTCGTCGGCGCCATGATCGTCTTCGCGGGCTTCAACATGTGGGTGTCGCCGACGTATGCGATGTCCGCCGAGTGCTTCCCGACTCGCGCCCGCACGAGCGGATTCGCGCTCGTGGACGGCATCGGCCACGTCGGCGGCGGCATCGGGATCCTCGCGATCGCACCGATCCTGCCGAACATGTCGACCCTCGGTGCCCTGATGCTGATCTCGAGCTTCCTGGTCGTCGCGGCGATCATCGCGCAATTCACGCCGCATACGCGCGGGCGCAACCTCGACCACATCTCCCCGTAGGGCGCCCCTGTGGGCTGGTCGAGTAG
>CAYPQR010000420.1:0-3206 GCA_964412865.1 uncultured Intrasporangiaceae bacterium | reverse complement strand
CGCCGATTTTCGCCGCGCAGGTCCGATATGCTGCGCAGCAAGCCAACGAGGGGACGGAGCACGTGACAAAGCGCCGAATCAACGTCGTGGGCGCCGTGCTCACCGACCACAAGACGGTGCTGGCGGCGCAGCGAGGCAGTGGCATGTCCCTCCCTGGCATGTGGGAGTTCCCGGGCGGCAAGATTGAGTCCGGTGAATCACCTGAGGAGGCACTCGCGCGGGAGCTCCGCGAGGAGTTGCGCTGCCGCGTCGATGTGGGCGCACGCGTGGAGACGACCGAACACGAATATGACTTCGGGATCGTGACGCTCACGACCTTCTACTGCACCCTGCGTGCTGGCACACCTGAGCTCGTTGAACACAGCCAGGTTCGATGGGTGCCCGTCGCCGACCTCGATTCGCTCGACTGGGCGCCGGCGGATCTCCCGGCGGTGCGACGCGTGATGCAGGACCTCGCGTGAGCTCCTTCGCCGACCAAGTCAGAGGCGACACCAGCTTCGGCTTCCTGGACGCGAATACGCCGTCTGACCGAATCTTCCATCCCCGGTTGATCACCAATACCGGTGGCAACACCATGCTTAAGGCGATCCGCGACGAGTTGCGCCGTTCGGAGTCGTTCGTGTTCTCCGTCGCGTTTGTCACCCCGAGCGCGATCGCGTTCCTCAAGCAGGCTCTCTTGGACTTCCCCGGACGCGGAACGATCATCACGTCGACGTACCTCGGGTTCAACTCACCGGCGGTCTTCCGTGAGTTGCTCAATCTCGAGAACACTGATGTCTTCATCTATCCCGACGCGGAGGGCGCCTTCCACGCCAAGGGCTATGTCTTCCAGCAGCGCGGCAGCAAGACGGCGATCATCGGAAGCTCCAACCTGACCGGGTTCGCCCTGCTGCAAAACCACGAATGGAACCTGAGGTTCTCCGCCCTGCCGGACGGCGACATCGTCGATCAGCTTGATCAGGCCGTGGGCGCGCAACGGTCGGTGGCGCACCCGCTGACCGCCGCGTGGGTTGACGACTACGAATCCCAATACACGTCGCGCGCGCCAGCCGAGCCGTCACCTCCGCTCGAAGACCTGCCCGTGCGGGACGTGATCCGCCCCAACGCGATGCAGGCCGAGGCGCTGACCGAGATCCAAAGAGTGCGGGATGCGGGGGAGGCACGCGCGGTCGTCATCTCGGCGACGGGCACGGGCAAGACCATTTTGGCCGCGCTGGATGTGCGCGCAGTGCGGCCTGGCCGCATGCTCTTCATTGTGCACCGCGAGCAGATCATCGATCGCGCCATGTATGAGTTCGGTCGAGTCCTTGATGCCCCGCCAGAAGAGTTCGGCAAGTTCACCGGCGGCACGAAGCACCTCGACCGGCGCTACGTGTTCGCGACCGTCCAATCACTGTCTCGGCAAGACAACCTTGCCCAGATCGGAGCAGACGATTTCGACTACGTGATCATCGACGAGGTGCATCGCGCCGGCGCAGCCACCTACCGCCGCATCTTGGATCACCTGCGACCCCGGTTCCTCCTGGGCATGACTGCTACCCCGGAGCGAACCGACGACTTCAACGTCTTCGAGTTGTTCGACTACAACGTGCCCTACGAGATCCGCCTGCAGAAGGCGCTCGAATCGAAGATGCTCGCACCCTTCCACTACTACGGCGTCACCGACTTCGTCACGGCCGACGGCGACGTCATCGACGACGTGTCCGAGCTGAGCACGCTCGTCGCGCCCGAAAGAGTGGACCACCTCCTGCGCGCCATCAGGAGGTATGGCCATGCGGGCACGCCCGTGCACGGGTTGATCTTCTGCAGCCGCAAGGATGAAGCGACGAGACTGTCCGCGATGCTGAACGGCCGCACCATGCACGGCCGTCCGTTGCGCACCCGAGCCCTGCTCGGCGATCACTCCATCGAGCAGCGTGAGCAGGTCGTCACGATGCTGGAGCAAGGAGAGCTTGACTACATCCTCACCGTCGACATCTTCAACGAAGGCATCGACATCCCCTGCATCAACCAAGTGGTGATGCTGCGCCAGACACAGTCAAGCATCGTGTTTACCCAGCAACTCGGTCGCGGGCTGCGCAAGGCGACCGACAAGGACCACCTGGTCGTCATCGACTTCATCGGCAACTACGCGAACAACTACCTGATCCCGATCGCACTGTTCGGCGACAGCTCCTTGAGCAAGGACTCAATCCGCAAGAAACTCATCGAAGCCCAGGACGCAGGCGCGATCTCGGGGCTTTCCAGCGTGAACTTCGACGCGATCTCCCGCGAGCGAGTGTTCCGCTCGATCGCCGAGACCAAGCTCGACAGCATGACCAATCTCAAGCGCGCCTACCGCGAGCTGGAATCTCGTCTGGGCGGGCCACCGCGCCTGCTGGACTTTGCCCGGTTCGACACGATCGATCCCACCGTCATTGCGACGAAACAGCGCAACTACTGGACGTTCCTGCGCAAGATCAAGCGGGCGGATGAGGTGCCATCCGAAGAGGCGGACGCGATCCTCACCTTCCTGTCCAACGAGGTGCTCAACGGCAAGCGACCACATGAGCTCCTCCTCCTGGATTCACTCCTGGACGGCGCTCGGCTGACTCGCGATGAATACCTGGCCTTGCTCGAACAGCGAGGCTGCCGCGCCGATCTCGCGACGGTCGAGTCCGTCGAACGGATCATGTCCCTGAAGTTCTTCACCGAGGTCGAGAGTGCCAGATACAAGGGCATCGCGACCGTGGAGACTCATGATGGTCGGTATACCCTGACCGGCGCTTTCCAGCACTGCTGGCAGTCCAACCCGACGTTCCAACAGCACGTGCGCGACATCATCGACACTGGCCTCTACCTCGCTCGACATCGTCACGGCTGGACCGGGGATCTTCGTGTGGGGCAGCGCTATTCACGCAAGGATGTCTGCCGGATGCTGAACTGGCGGTCCAATCAGCAAGGCACGATGTATGGGTACAAGGTCGACTTCTTCTCGAACACCTGCCCGATCTTCATCACCTACCACAAGGATGACGAGGTCGCCGCCAGCACGCGGTATGAGGATGCGTTCGTCAGCCCCGGCAGCCTGCACTGGTATACGCGCAGCAAGCGAACCCTCCAGAGCAAGGAGTTGCAGCCAATCGTCGCCAACGCGATGCCGCTGCACCTCTTCGCGAAGAAGGACGACGCGGAAGGCACGGACTTCTACTACCTCGGCACCGCCG
>CAYPQR010000419.1:0-3214 GCA_964412865.1 uncultured Intrasporangiaceae bacterium | reverse complement strand
GCCAAGCGCGGTGACCTGCACGCCCGTCGCCGCGTGCTGACCGTCGTGCAGGACAAGAGCGTCGTGCACCGGCTGTTCACCGAGATCGCGCCCGACATGGCCGAGCGTGAGGGCGGCTACACCCGCATCACCAAGGTCGCGCCGCGCAAGGGCGACAACGCCCCGATGGCCGTGATCGAGCTCGTGCGCGAGCCGGTCAACGCCAAGCCGAAGCGCGCCGCGGTCGCCGAGGCGGAGGCCGCCACCAAGCGGGCCGCCAAGGAGGCCGAGGCCGCGAAGGAGCAGGAGACGCCGGCTGAGGACGCCGCGCCGGAGGCTGCAGCCGACGAGACTCCGGCCGCCGACACCGCTGCGGAGACACCGGCGGAGGGCACCGACGAGGCCAAGGACTCCGACGAGGCCTGAGCCACGCCCCACGCAAAGGGACCCGACACGTCACGCGTCGTCGGGTCCCTTTCGTATGCGATGCGCTCAGGCCGCGTCGAGGAACGGGCGGACCCGCGCGACCGCCTCCGTGCGACTGAGCACGTGCAGGCGCACGAAGATGTTCTCCAGGTGCTTGCGCACCGTGGCCTCCGACAATCCGAGCGACCGCGCGATCTGGGCGTTGCCGGCGCCGGTGGCGACACGCCGCAGAATCTCCCACTGCCGCGGGGTCAACTCGGGCTCACCGGCGACCTCCCGGTCATGGCACACATGCAGCTCGGCCACGTGCGGCCGCGCGAGACGGAGCATCGCCAGCTCACGATCGGTGAAGTCGGTTCTGCCGCCGCGAAAGAGCAGCAGCCTGCGGTCGGACACACCGCGGGCCGTCATCGGCACCAGCACCTCGTGCGTGAGCCCCAGGCCGGCGAAGGCACTCCCGACCGGTGTGGCGGCATACTGCCGGTCGCTCCAGCAGTCCGAACGGCGCAGGACGGCGGTGTGATCACCCGTGCGCAGCGGCCCCGCGCAGCCGGCCTCCTGCCAGAACTCCCGCCAGAACACCTCGGTGAACGCATCGTGCGTCCCGAGGCTCTGCTCTTGATGCACCCCGTCGTCGGTGGCCGTCAGGGTCGTCACCCGCTGGGCGCTGACGTCCATGAGCTGGAAGGTGATGTCGTCGCAGGGGATGAGTTCGCGCAGGCCGCGCAGCACCTCGGGATAGAAGATCTGGTCGGCGTCGGCTGTCTCGGGGCGCTGCAGCACGTCGAGCAGCCCGGTGACGTCCTGGTCGGTCAGCGTCCAGTGGCTCATCGTGGCGCCCCTTGCAATGCCTGTCCACCGAGTCTATGCCGCCCGGCGCGTCGACGGCATACGTCGAATGACGTACGCGATATGTCCCATTCCGCAGGGCAGGTCCTCGGAGCACCGTGGAGTGCATGAACCACTCCGAAGGAGGACACCATGATCCGTTCGACTCACCATCGCGGCGGCACGTGCACGGCATCGATCCTGGCGTTGAGCGCACTGCTGCTCACGGTCACGGGCACCGCGCAGGCGATGCTGCCGGTGCCTCCCGGCGCGGGTGCGCGCGATTCCCGCCCCACCACGACCTTCGTGCCGGTCGACGGCCAGATCACCCCGGGGCAGTGGATCCTGTTCGCGGCCAGCATCGCGGCGGCGCTCGCGGTCGGTGCCGTGCTGATGCAGGTGGCCTTGACCCATCGGGGCCGGACCGCCTGACCCGCCCGCTTGGACGACCGGCGAGGGTCAGCGGGTGGTGCTGCGCCCGAAGTGCTTGGCCAGGGGCAGGATCCCGAGCACCAGGATCATCGGCACTGCGAATCCGTAGCGCAGAGAGTCGTTGCCGACGGCACCGGTCATCACCGCACCGAGGATGGCGCCGGCGTAGTTGAACTGGTTGAACCGCGCGATCACCGCGTCGACCTTGGCGCGCACCGCGATCGGGTCGTCGCTGGTCACCGACTCCCGAGCGATCGATGCCGCGGCCGAGTAGCTGAGAGGTGCGATGACCGCGATGCCGATGCCGAGCACCAGCAGCCCCAGCATGGCGATCGGCCAGACCGGGGAGAACACCACGACCGCCAGGCCGACCACCGCCACGACCGTGCCGACGCGCAGCAGGGGCGCGGCGCCATACCTGCCGGTGAGGTGATCGCCGACGCCTCGGGCGACCAGCGAGGCGACGAGGTAGGGCAGCGTCGCGACGGCGACGACCGCATCGGAGGCGGCGAACGTCTTGTCGAGGTAGGTCGGCCCCCAGGTGGTGGTGGCCGTGTCGACCATGTAGAACAGCACGATCGCCGCGCCGACCAGCAGGATCCGGCGCCAGGGCACGTCGGCGCCGTCGTCGCCGATCGGGACGATGACTCCGCCGACCTTGAGCAGGGGTGCGGCGAGCATCAGCAGCGGCAGCACCGCAAGCAGCGTGGTGCTGTCGCCGAGCGAGAGGTTGTGGGTGGCGAGCGCGATGAGGCTGCCGAGGATGCCGCCGAGGGTCCACGCGCCGTGGAAGGTCGGCATGATCGGGCGGCCGTATGCGTGCTCACACGCGACGCCCTGCATGTTGGTGCCGGCGTCGACCATACCGAGGCCGTAACCGTAGATGACCATGCCCGCCGCCAGGCCCCACAGGGCACTCGACCAGCCGAGGGTGGGCAGCGCGATGATGATCAGCGCGAAGCCCGCCCGCAGGCCGACCGCGCTGCCCCTGCGCGGGGCGATCCATTCGGCGGTGAGCGATCCGAGACCCGCGCACAGCACGAGCATCAGCATCAGGCCGGAGAAGGCCAGCGGCGTGAGGCCGAACTTGTCCTGGATGGTCGGCAGCTTCGTGGTGAGGGTGATGAAGACCAGGCCCTGGACGAGGAACGCACCCGCGATCGCGGCGCGGCCGCGCCTGGTCTCGGCGGACACGTCGGCCCCACCCGGAGGCTTCGTCGTGCTGCTCACTCCCGCATACTGGCACGCGCGGCGGCCCCTCGGGGAGGAATTGGACAACTGACCTAGAGGTGGGCGTTAGTGTGCTGGGGTGCGCCTACGGATCGACTTCGCCTACGACGGCACCGACTTCTCCGGGTGGGCGAGCCAGCCGGGCCTGCGTACCGTCGAGCAGACCCTCTCGGAGGCGCTGGGGATGATCCTGCGCACCGATCCTCCGAAGCCGACCGTCGCCGGGCGCACCGACGCCGGGGTCCATGCACGGGGCGCGGTCTGCCACGTGGACGTCGACGGCCATGCGTATGCCGCGCTGCCCGGCCGGTCGGCCCGC
>CAYPQR010000418.1:0-3222 GCA_964412865.1 uncultured Intrasporangiaceae bacterium | reverse complement strand
GCGACATACGGCCGCACGAGCTCCGGTTCGAGACAGTCGAAGAACCCCTCGGCGAGCGCATGTGCCTCGTATGCGGATCGGCCGGCGTTCGACGTCAGCTCACCCCACGCCCATTCCTTGGAGTCCGGATCGGGCCGCTTGGCCTTGGCAGTCAGCGCATGCAGTGCGCCGGTCATGGTGTCGTCGAGCTTCAGCTGGGCGTCAATGCGCGAAGCATCGACTGCGCCCAGCAATGCAAGGCGCTCCAACGCGATCCACCGGAAGTCCTGGTCGTCGGCGAGTGCCGTCGGGACGCCCTTGCCCTCGCACCAGGCGTGCAGCAGCCCGGTGTCGCTGCTGGTCTGGGCGGCGAGTCGCGCGGCGGGCACGACCGAGATCGACGCAGGGTCGATGCGATCCATCATCTCCCTCGCGGCATCATGGATCGCGGCCGTGGCGTCCTTGGACTCCTCCGATGGCAGATAGAACCCGGGCAGCAGCGTCGGAATGAAGCGCGCCAGGGTGCCGACGAGCGAGGGCTGGTCCTCCTTGGGCCAGGCGTTCCGGAAGATCCGCAGGACGAGTCTCGGATCGACCGTGGCGAAGGCCATCCCCGACAACAGCCCCGACCAGATCACCTGTCGCGCGTCATCATCGGTGATCAGCGGCAGCTGCTCGGGCAGCACGGCGAGGGTGTCGGGGTCGATCGCGACGGTCGCCCAGGTCAGGTCTCCGGCGTTGGGCACGACGACCTTGGAGCGTTGCCGGCCGTGCGCGGCGTCGATCCGGCGGCTCGCGTTCGTGAGCTCGAAGACCTCGTGCCAGTCCAGACCCCCGTCGGTGAAGCCCGCGACATCGAGCACGTGCGGCCGCTGCGCCGGATGCTGCGGCGGCACCTCCCGGGTCAGCACGGCATCGACCACGACGTCGTCGTCCCCGGTAGCAAGCTCCACGGCGATCCGGTCCGCGCCGGCCGTGCCGAGCCACGCTGCAGCCCAGTCGCCGAGACTCCTTCCGCTGGACTTCTCCATAGCGGAAAGGAACTGCGCCAGCTCGGCATTGCCGAATGCGTGTGTCTGCAGATAATCGTGCACGCCCGCCACGAAGGCCTCGTCGCCGACGTATGCGGCGAGCTGACGCAGCGCCGAGGCACCCTTCGCATACGAGATGCCGTCGAAGTTGGTGAGCGCCGAATTCGTGTCGGGTGCGGGCGATCCCGCGACGGGATGGGTCGAGGGCGACCGGTCGGCGCCATAGCCCCAGTTCTTGCGCTGGATGCCCATGTCGACCCACGCGCCGGTGAATTCCGTCGCCTCCACACAGGTGCGGTGCGCCATGTATTCGGCGAAGGACTCGTTGAGCCACAGGTCGTCCCACCATTTCATCGTCACGAGGTCGCCGAACCACATGTGCGCCATCTCGTGGGTGATGGTGTTCGCCCGGGTCAGCAGCTCCTGATAGGTGGGCTGGCCGCGGAAGACCATCTGGTCGCGCAACGTGACGCAGCCGGGGTTCTCCATGGCGCCGGCATTGAACTCGGGGACGAAGAACTGGTGATATTCGCCCCAGGGATAGCGAATGCCGAACAGCCGGTGGTAGTAGTCGAATCCCTGCTTGGTGACGGTGAACATCTGCTCTGCCTGCGCGCGAAGCTCGTCCCCCAGAGACGCGCGCGCGTGCAGCCGCAGCGGTATGCCGTCGTGCTCGTCCTCGACGGTGGCGTAGGGCCCGGCGCAGACGGTCACGTAGTAGGTCGCCATCGGCCGCGTCGTCGCGAGAGTCCACTCCCCCGGCGCGGTCTGTGTCGCGGCGCCGTTGCCCGCGACGGTCCAGTCCTTCGGCGCGCGGACACGCACGTCATACGGCGCCTTCAGATCGGGCTGGTCGAAGCAGGCGAAGATCTGCGGTGCGGCGTCCATGAACGACATCCCATAGACGTATGCCAGGCCGTCCGCATTGTCGACGGCGCGGTGCAGGCCCTGCCCGTCGTGGCCGTAGCGCATGGTGGCCCGCACGGCGACGACGTTGTCGGGCCGCAGGCCGGTCAGCGTCAGCCTGCCGTCGTGCACCAGCGCCGGGTCGATCGAAGCGCCGTTGAGGGTGACCGAATGCACCCGCTCCGCCTTCACGTCGAGGAACGTCTCGCCGCCGGGCTCCGCGCACCGGAAGGTGATCGTGCTGATCGACTCGAACGTGTCGGGGCCCGTGTCGAGGTCGAGCTCGATGTCGTATGCGGTGACGTCGATCAGGGCCGAACGGGTCTGGGCCTCGGTGCGCGTGAGGATGGCCATGGGCACACCTTGCCAGGTCGGGTGCAGCCGCCGTTCAGCGCGGTCCCATCGACTTGGCCTGCTGCTCGAGGCGGGCGACACGCTCGGCGGTCGGCGGGTGGGTGGAGAACATCCGCGAGACGTCCTGTGCCCGGAACGGGTTGGCGATCATCATGTGGCTCGCGTTGACGATCTTGGGCTCGGGGGCCAGCGGCGCGCGGGCGACGCCCGCCTCGAGCTTGCGCAGCGCCGACGCCAGCGCCAGCGGGTCGCCGCTCAGCTTCGAACCGTCCTCGTCCGCGTCGAACTCCCTGGTGCGGCTGATCGCCATCTGGATCAGGCTCGCGGCGACCGGGGCGAGAAACGCCATCGCCATCATCGCGATCGGATTGGGACGGTCGTCGTTGTCGCCGCCCATACCGCCGAACATCCCGGTGAACATCAGCATCTGCGCAACGGACGTGATGATGCCGGCGAGCGCCGCAGCCACCGAGGAGGTCAGGATGTCCCGGTTGTAGACGTGCATGAGTTCGTGGCCGAGCACGGCGCGCAGCTCGCGCTCGTCGAGGAGGCCGAGGATGCCCTCCGTGCAGCAGACGGCCGCGTGATTGGGGTTGCGGCCGGTCGCGAACGCATTGGGTGCCTGCGTCGGCGAGATGTAGAGCTTCGGCATCGGCTTGCCCGCCCGGGTCGACAACTCCCGCACGATGCGATACATCGCGGGTGCCTGCGCCTCGCTGACGGGGTAGGCCTTCATCGCCTTGATCGCGATCTTGTCGCTGTTCCAGTAGCCGTAGGCCGTCGTGGCCACACCGATCAGGGCGAAGATCCAGATATAACGTCCACCGGCGACGAGGGCGCCGATCGCCAACAAGATGACCCAGATGCCGGCAAACAACGCCGTCGTCTTGAGTCCGTTGAAGTGCCTGCGCATATCCAGGCAACGAGCACGCGATTGCGGATGTTCCGGCCG
>CAYPQR010000417.1:0-3235 GCA_964412865.1 uncultured Intrasporangiaceae bacterium | reverse complement strand
CTCGACGTGGCATTCCAGCGGGACGAGTTCAAGCTGATGATCGTCGCCAACAAATATCAGACCGGCTTCGACCAGCCGCTGCTCGTCGCCATGTATGTCGACAAGCAGCTGTCGGGCATCACCGCCGTGCAGACCCTGTCGCGGCTGAACCGGAAGATCCCCGGCAAGGACGCCACCTACGTCGTCGACTTCGTCAACGACGCCGAGCAGATCCGCGCCGCATTCCAGGAATACTACGAAGACGCCCAGGTGCTCACCGAGTCGGACGAACACCTCGTGTTCGACCTGCGCAACAAGCTCGACGAAGCCGGGTTCTACACGTGGGCCGACATCGACCTGCTGTATGCCGCCTGGATCAAGACCGGCCGCGCGGCCAAACACACCGCGGTGATGTCGCGGCTCTACCCGGCCCGAGACCGGTGGGAGAACGCCTGGCGCCAGGCCATCTTCGACCAGGACGCCGAGGGGCAGGAGCGGTGCCGGGAGTTCAAGGCCGTCGCGGCGCAATACGTGCGCGCCTACGACTTTTTCAGCCAGTTCATCAACTACGGCGACACCTCCTACGAGAAGTTGGCGACCTATCTGCGGCTGCTCGTGCACATGCTCAGCGAGACCTCCACGTCAGGGACGCCCGTCGACGTCAGCGGTGTCGTGCTCACCCACTTCCGACTGGAGCAATTGCGCGAACAGAGCCTCAGCCTCACCGCCGGCCAGGCCGAGGGCCTGAAGGGTATGACCGAGGCCGGCCTCGCCAAGCAGCGCGAGAAGGAGCAGGCGTCGAAGGCCGAATTGGTCGCCTACGTCAACGAGCTCTTCGAAGGCTCCCAACTGACCGAGGCCGACCGCGTCTCATCGGTGGAGACGCTCATGCGCAAGGTCGTCGACGACCACGACCTACAGGTCGAAGCCGTCGCGAATTCACCCGCCGACTTCACCTATTCGCCGACGCTGCGCACCGCCATCGAGGATGCGTTGTGGACCGCCGACGTCGGCCACCAGGAGGCCATGAAGGAGCTGCGGGGCAAGTCGGTCGAGACGATCATCCGCACGGTGCTGCGTCTGGGCATCCACGAGCGCCTCAAGGATGCGGCGGGGTAGCCGCCCCCCACAAACGCGGTCAACAGGACGCCGGGAACGGCGCATCGGTGACGCAGACCGTGGCGAAGATGGCGCTCAAGCAACGCGAAAGCACGCGTTGCCACCGACGCTCATCCCCGTCCTCGTGGCAGATAGTGCGCGTTGCGGCCGGTGACCGCGCCGCGCACGAGCTGGCCGTCATCGACGAGGCGATCAAGGACTCCACGCGCGCCCGCTGTTGTGAGACCCGTCAGCGCTGCGTAGTCGCCGGAGGTGACCCGGTCGTGGGTCATGAGCCAAGCTGTGGCGACGGCGGGCGCGTCAGAAGGAGCGGGACCCAGATACCACAACACCCGAAGTCTGCGGAGCAGATCCCGGTCCGCCTTCGCCCCCGCAACGATGCGACGGGCGTCAGGCGAAAGCAGCCACGTGTCTTTGTATGGTGCAATCAAGGGTCGCCCATCGATCACACAGCGATAGGTGGTCTCCAGCGCCTCCGCGGCCTCGGTCACGGTGCGCTGCAAGACGGGCGCCATCGTCTCGGCTGTTGCAAATGGGCGATGCACCAGGGTGTAGACAACCAGGGCAACCTGGACATCTCGTTGTCTGGCTGTCGGCTGTATACGAGAGGTCAGCCGCATGACGGGGACGACCGGGCGGCCGCCGACCAGCCGTGTCCGCACTCGTGGGCCGGGCTCTTCGACCAATAGTGGTGGTCGATGTCCGAGCGTGACCATCTCGCGGTACATACGGTCGACACCGATGCCCTGCTTGTCGACGAGCCCCAATGCGCGCACGGCGTCCGCCAGCGCCGGTGAGCGACTGAACCGCTGCGCCAGCACGTTGTCCTCACTGATTCCGCCCACGAACCCTCCGGGCGAGACGACTGTCAGCGAGACGTCTGCCTCAACCCAGGTCACGGTGGTGGGCTCGTGGAGGTTCCAGTCACGATGCACGACGCCGTTGAGGACGGCTTCTCGGGCCGACCGCATGGGGAGTTCTCGCACCGTACGCTCGGCGAACTCACCGGAGATCGTGACCCGATCATTCGCCGCCTCCAGCAGCGCCTCAACCCGCTGGATCTGCTCCAGCAGGCTCAACCCGCGGTACGAGCTGTCGCGAGCGAGGACATCTCCGCCTTCGACGTCGAGTCTGGTCCACGTCAGCCACGGGCGCGGACCAGGGCAAAAGAGGAGCGCGCCTGCCTCGGTCAAGTGATCGTCAACGGTCAGCACCCCGATCTGACGCAGGATGTCAGGTGTCGGGGCGGTGGCCAGATCTTGCTGACCATCGGAGACGTCACGTCGGTCGAGGTACTCTCGCGCCACCGCGACTGCTCCTGGAGTAACGTCGTCGGGGCCAAGATCACTGCGGCGAGACATCGCGTCCCAACCAGCACGACCTTGTCGATGGGTCCACCACTCGCCACGATCGACCGGCACCGACGCAGCCCCAACTCGCCAGCGCAGCCGATCGCTGGTGTCCTCAACCGGCTCACGCGCCTCGGCGACGTAGATGACCAGGAGACGGATGCCCTGCTCAATGACCTCTTCGACATCGGGTGCGACGTCGACTCGTCGGTAGATCTGTTGGCGTAACCACTCAGAATCCAGTTCGGTGCCGAGAAGATCGCCACTGCGGTTTTCTACTCCGACAATCAGTGCTCCTCCGCCCGGCGTGTTGGCCATCGCCGCGACTTCGTCGGCGAGTTGGTCGGCTGCCTTCGTGTTCTCCACAGATCCGGGCAGCAGCCGCCCGCCTGACCCTCGGCGACCAGCCTCTTCCTTGAAATCGACGCGCTGCCGCTCTATATCGTCAGGATGGACGCCGGCGCGCAACCTCCTCAGACAGGCGGCGACGGCCTCACGGGACTGTGCACGATCAGCCAGCAGCTCCGCGCCGGGCTGAAAGGAAACTGCATCGTGGTCGTCGGCCATGACTTTCACTTTATCGGTATGTCTAAACAGAAAGTATCGCGCGCGTCAGCCAAGTCGTTTCAGTTTCACACCTCGCCGGCGCAGGCGCACACGCTATAACGCGACAGATCGTCAACTCCCAGCCGGAGCCGTCACGAGTGTTGACGGTTTGTCGCGCTATAGCGCAAACAAGATGCGTCGCCGTGTCACAGGAGCCTCCTCACCGGCGTCTTCATGCCGAC
>CAYPQR010000416.1:0-3249 GCA_964412865.1 uncultured Intrasporangiaceae bacterium | reverse complement strand
CCGGTCAGGGTGCCGGTGGCGTCGAAGAAGTCGACGAAGAAGAACGTGAACACGACCGACAGCAGGCCGGTGCCGAGGGCACCCGGGATGTCGAGCTGGAAGGCCAGGTCGCTCGGCCAGATCGGCGCCTGCACCGGTGAACCGCCGAAGCCCTGGAACGCCTCGAACCCGTTGTCCCCCTCATACACCGGCAACCGGCTGACGATCGCGATGATCGCGGTCACGACGATGCCCAGCAGGATGGCGGCCTTGACCCGCAGCTTCATCAGCACGGCGATGATCAGCAGCCCGACGAGTGCGAGCCACACGTGGGGCTTCGTGACGTCGCCGATGACGACCAGCGTGTCCTTGTTGCCGACGACGAACCCGGCGTTCTTCATGCCGAGGAAGGCGAGGAACGCGCCGATGCCGGCCGTGATCGCATACTTCATGCTCATCGACAGCGCCCGCGCGATGGCCTGCCGGATGCCGAGGATGCTCAAGATGATGAACAGCACACCCGACACGAAGACGGCACCGAGGGCGGTCTGCCACTCGTAGCCGAGGCCGATCACGACGGTGTAGGAGAAGTAGGCGTTGAGGCCCATGCCGGGCGCCTGCGCGAACGGGTAGCGCGCGATCAGGCCCATGTAGAGCGAGCCGAGGATCGCGGCCATGCAGGTGACCATGACCAGCTGGGTGAACAGGTTGTCCACGCCCGGGATCTTGATCGCGTCGGACAGCACCCCCGGGTTGACGAAGATGACGTAGCTCATCGCCAGGAAGGTGGTCAGTCCCGCGCGGATCTCCCTCGGGACGGTCGACCCGTGTCGGGTGATGCCGAAGTATCGGTCGACGAAGCCTGCGGGTCTGGTCTTGGACGGCTCGCCCTCGCGCCGTGCGGTCTCAGTGCTCATTGCTCTCCTCGACGCAGTGGGCCTCGGCCGGTGCCGCGATGAGTATACGGAAACGTGGGGCCCTGCCAAGGGCCTGACCTGCTCGGTTCAGCCGCGAAGGTCGCGGCGCGCGAAGCCCACGCAGGCGAGCACGGTGAGGACCACCGTGGCGGCGGCGAGCACCGCGAGTTGCCCGAGGTCCAGGCCGGTGGTCAGGGGATCGCGCGCCTCGTAGTAGTGGAACGCCGTGAGGTATTTCAGCCAGGCGATGCTGTCGATGGTCGGTGCGAGGCCGTTGACCAGATACATCGCGACGGCGACCGCGCCGGCGGTCGCGGCGGCGAGGGTCCGGCGGCCGGTGCCGGCTCCCAGCGCCAGTGCGAGCGCGCCGAAGGTCAGGCCGAGCAGGAGCAGGTGCGCCGCGGTGGCGGCCAGGTGGCCCAGGGAGATGCCGCCGCCGGCGAGGGCGACGGCGACCGCCATACCCGCGAAGGCGGCGACTGCCAGGCCCACGAGCAGGATTCCGATGGCGGCGGCCTTGGCCACGACCAGTCGCGGGCGGGGCACCGGGTGGGCGAGGACCAGCGCGAGGATGCGGTCCTCCTCGTCGCCGGCGATGGCGCCGGCGGCGGCCGTGATCGCGACGCCGGCGAAGATCAGCGGCCCGTAGACGGACAGGATCTCGGTGCGCAGCCAGCCGGCGATCGTGGACAACTCGCCTCCCCCGATGAGGCCCTCGGCGCCCGCGGGCAGATTCAGATCGCCGATGGACTCGTGCAGGGACGGGTACAGCGCGCCGACCAGGGCGGTCAGGATGATCAGCCCGACCGCTGCGGAGGCGACGATGCGAGCGCGCAGCCGCAGCTCCATACCCAGGATCGCCGTGGTCATGAGCATCCGTCCTGCTCGTCGCGGTAGTAGCGCAGGAAGATCTCCTCGAGGTCGCCCTCGCGTGTGCGGATCTGGCGCACGTCATGGCCGGCGAGGGCCTTGACGACGGCGTCGGCCGACCCCTCGAAGGCGATACGCAGCCTGGTGCCGTCCAGTTCGGCCTCCCGCACACCGTCGATATCCCGGAACTGCTCGGCCGGCACCGGGGCGGCGAGTTCGACTTCCCAGCGCTGCACGGCGGCGGCGCGCAGGTGTGCCAGCTCGTCGACGACCACGAGCCGGCCGCGGCGCAGGATCGCGACCCGGTCGGCGACGCGGTCCACCTCGGACAGGGTGTGCGACGACAGCAGCACCGTGCGCCCCTGGGCGCTGACCTCGTGGAGCAGGTCGTGGAAGTTGCGCTGCACCAACGGATCGAGGCCGGCGATCGGCTCGTCGAGGATCAGCAGCTCGGGGTCGTGCATGAACGCCTGGATCAGGCCGATCTTCTGGCGGTTGCCGGTGGACAATTCCCGCACAGGGCGGTCGAGTTCGGCCTGGAACAGGTCGGCCAGCTCGGCGATCCGTCTCGGGTTCACATCTCCGCGCAGGGCGGCGAAGTAGTCCAGCTGGCGTGCGCCGGTCAGCCCGGGGTAGAGGCCGAAATCCCCTGCGAGATAACCGATCCGACGGCGCAGCGCCAGCCCGTCCTGCTCGGCGCCCATGCCCAGCAGCTGTGCACTGCCCCGCGTCGGAGCGATCAGGCCGAGCAGCATCCGCATCGTGGTGGTCTTGCCGGCACCGTTGGGCCCGAGGAAGCCGAGGATCTCACCGGTCCGCATTCGCAGGTCGAGATCGAACACGCCACGCCCGGCGCCGAAGTCCTTGGTCAGGCCGTCCAGTTGCACTGCCGGGACGGCATCGCCGCCCACGACCGGGCGGCTGCCGGCCGACCCCGGAAGCCCGCTGCCCCTCACGAAGCGCTTCACATCATTGACGATACATTGATTTCACTAATTTGTGAAAGTGATAAATTGATGCCATGCCGCCCGACGACGCCACTCGACGATTCGTGGAGAATTTCGCCTTGGTGCTCGCCGAGGCGGGTATGCCGCGCATGCCCTCGCGGGTGTTCGCCTGCGTCCTCGCCTCCGACAACGGCCGCATGACGGCGGCAGAGATCGCGGAAGACCTCGAGGTGAGCGCCGCGGCCGTGTCCGGCGCCGTGCGCTACCTCGTCCCGCTCGGAATGCTGCGCAAGGCTCGCGAACCCGGCGCGCGGGTGGACCACTACGCGCTACCGCGCGATGGCTGGTACGAGACGATCGCGTCGCGCGACGCGCTCATACGACGCTGGGAGACCGTCCTGGACGACGGGGTCAATGCCATGGATCCGGACAGTGCGGCCGCGGCCCGCCTGCGTGAGTCTCGCGACTTCTTCGCGTTCCTTCGCGTCGAGCTGCCCGCGATGCTGGAACGCTGGCGCGCTCAGCAGGGAGGCGAG
>CAYPQR010000415.1:0-3254 GCA_964412865.1 uncultured Intrasporangiaceae bacterium | reverse complement strand
GCACGACCCCTGTGGTGGGACGCCGCGACACCGCCGACCCGCCCGACGCTCGACGACGACACCACGGTCGATGTCTGCATCGTGGGCGGCGGTCTGACCGGCCTGTGGTCGGCCTACTACCTGCTGCGTGCCGACCCGACACTCTCGGTGCTGGTCGTGGAGGCGGAGCACGTCGGGTTCGGGGCCAGCGGCCGCAACGGTGGATGGGTCTCGGCCCTGTACCCGACACCGCCGGAGGTGATCGCGAAGGGTCACGGCGAGCAGGCCGCCCGAGACCAGTATGCGGCGCTGCGCGAGAGCGTGCGGGAGGTCGGCCGGGTGGTCGAGGCCGAGGAGATCGACTGCGGATTCCGGCAGGGCGGCACCATCGTCGTCGCTCGCACTCCGGCGCAGCGAGCGCGAGCCGAGGAGGAGGTGCGCCACGCCGACCACTGGGGGCTCGGCACCCAGTGGCTGGAGCGCGACGAGGCGGTGATGCGGCTCGACGCCTCCGGCACGCTGGGCGCCACCTACAACCCGCACTGTGCGCGAGTCCACCCGTTCCGTCTGGTCCTGGGCGTCGCCGAGGCGGTGGAGCGCCTGCGCGGCCGGATCGTCGAGCACACCGCCGTCTCCGGCATCGAGAGCGGGTTCGTGCGCACGGAGCGCGGCCCGGTCGTGCGCGCACGGCACATCATCCGCGCCACCGAGGCCTGGACCTCTCACCTGCCCGGGTCGACCCGTCGCGTGGCCCCGGTCTATTCGCTGGTCGTCGCCACCGAGCCGCTGACCGAGCAGCAGTGGGATCGCATCGGATTGGCGCAGCGGGAGACCTTCAGCGAGCATCGTCACGTCATCGTGTACGGCCAGCGCAGCGTCGACGGCCGGCTCGTCTTCGGTGGCCGCGGCGCGCCATACCACTTCCGGTCGGGCATCCGGCCGGACTTCGACGAGGACCCGAAGGTGTTCGACACGCTGAAACGTTCGCTGCGGCAGATGTTCCCGGCGATCGAGGGCGCATCATTCACACACGCGTGGGGTGGCGCGCTCGGCATCCCCCGCGACTGGCAGCCGAGCGTCGGATACGACACGGGCAGCGGCCTCGGTTGGGCGGGCGGCTACGTCGGCGACGGCGTTGCCTTGACCAATCTGTCCGGACGCACGATCAGCGAACTGGTCACCGGACGGCATACCCCCATCTCGTCTTTGCCATGGGTGCAACACCATTCGCGGTCCTGGGAGCCCGAGCCGCTTCGCTGGCTGGGCATCAACGCCGGCTTGCAGGTGGCGGCTCTGGCGGACCGTGAAGAAGCGGTGACCGGCCGCCCGGCGCGCCTCGGCAAGGTGCTCTCGATGCTGACCGGCCACTGATCTCAACGGAACTCGTTGATGCCATCCACGTCGTCGAACTCGAGGCCGTGCGCGGCGATCAGCCCCCAGCAGTCGGGGCGAGAACCGTCGACATCGGTGACCCCGTAGGTGTCCGAGAGCTGACGTGATGTCAGCACCCTGCCCGCGAACCGGTCCGCGTGCAAGTCTGCCGCCAGCGCCGCCACTCCCCTGCCGAGATAGGTCGGGGATTCGGAGATGGCGAAACCGGGGGTCTTGGCGAGTGCATCCCTCCACGTGTCCTCGGTGACGCCGAAACCCTCCAGCATCTGCTCCGAACGCAGCCAACCCGGTGTCACGCCCAGCGCGGCGACGGACTGGTCGGTCAGTTCGTGATGCAGACCCTTCACGATGCGGTCGACGTTGGCTTTGACCAGGTCGTAGTAGAACCCCACGCCGGGGCGTACGTCGGAGTTGAACTCGCTGGTGCCGTCGGTCACCTCGACGACCAGACCACGCTCTCCGCGCAACATGAGGGGTATGGCCGTCGCACTGGTGATCAGGTGCGTGTCGACGCCCATCCGGAGCATTCGCAGCCCACCGGCCAGGTCGTGCTCCCAGAGCGGGCGTTCCCAGTCGGCATACCGATCGCCGCCGAAGATGTCGTTGACGAGGACATCGAGCCTCCCCTGCTCGCGATCTATCCGTCCGACCAGCTCGGCGACGGCTCCCGGATCCTCGTGGTCCACGCGGATCGCCGTCCCCCGGCCCCCGGCCGCTTCGATCAACTCACCTGTCTCCTCGATGGTTTCGGGGCGATTCATCTCGGACGGGCCCGCCGCGCGGCTGCTCCGTCCGGTCGCGTAGACATGGGCGCCGGCGCGTGCGAGCTCGACGGCGATCGCGCGCCCTGCGCCACGGGTCGCCCCGGCGACCAGCGCGACCCTGTCCGCCAGGGGTTTGTCATCAGTCATTTCCGTCGTCCCTTCTCCAGCCCGACAGCAGTGCGTCGAGGTCCGATGAGAGCCGCGCCACGAGCGAGCCCTCGGGGTGCACCGACCACACCAGGCATCCGCCCTCCATCGCGGTCATCACGATGCGGGCGAGTTGCGCGGCGGGGGGTGCTCCGACCAGTTCGCCTGCCGCGACACACTCCCGCGCATGCCGCTGTAGGTGGCGGCGCACGTGGCCCCAGCCGACATGCAGCCATCCCCGCATTTCGTCGTTCTGCAAGTCGATTGCCAGGGCGGCCAGTTGCTTCGAGGCAGTCACCGGGTTGTCGAGGTCGTGATAGTTGTGCAGCGCGGTGATGCGCAGGCGCTGCAGCGGCGACGTGACGCCCTGGACCGCCTGGGTGAGCTCGTCATCCAGTGAGGCGACCCACCGTTGCGACAGCCGCAGGAAGAGCCGCTCCTTCGACCCGAAGCGCTTGATGTAGGTCGCCGCCGACACCCCCGCGGCCTGCGCGGCCTTGCCGAGGGTGAACGACGACGGCCCTTCGGTCATCAGCACCCGGTCGGCGGCATCCAAGAGCTCGTCGTCCGTGGTGCCGATCGGCCGGGCCACGACGGTCCTGTCCTCAGCGCTGCCAGGCTTCCTCGCTGCCTTCGCCGTAGTCGACGAACGCCTGGCGCAGCCCGCCGATCACCTCGGCCCCCGTCTCCAGCGTCGCCTTCAGCTGTGCATCGTCGACCTGCCCGATCGAGGCTCGCAGGTCATCGCGCACACCCGCCAGCGTCGCCGCGGTCTCCTCCGCCTTCCGGTTGTCCTGTTCGGCAACCATCACCGAACTCCTTCCTTTCGTGCCAGTGTGACCCCATTAGTAAACCGCGATTTACTAATGGGGTCAACTCCTTGCGGCAGCCATTTCGCGCTCTGCCCGCCAGGAGCAACCACCCGTCAGCGCCGGCGGGCAGACCGCGGCACATACGACGCGCCCTACCCGC
>CAYPQR010000414.1:0-3257 GCA_964412865.1 uncultured Intrasporangiaceae bacterium | reverse complement strand
GGCACGTGGGCCATGTCGAGCGTTCCGACGTCGGTGCCGGGCGGCACGATCTCGTCGATCCGCGCGAGGATCTCGTCGTCGAGGGTGGTCTCGGCGCCCGCGAGCAGGTCGTCGAGCTGCTCCATGGTGCGCGGCCCGATGATCGCGGAGGTGACGGCGGGATGCGAGATCGCGAAGGCCATGGCCAGATGGGTGAGCGGGACCCCGGCATCCTGGGCGACCGGGATGAGCCGCTCGACGGCGTCGAGGCGGTGCTCGTCGCTCAGGTGGCTGAATCCGAAGCCGGATCGGTGGGTGCTCGCGGCCCGATCCCTGCGGTATCGACCGGTGAGCATCCCCTGTGCGAGCGGTGACCAGACCAGCGTGCCCATCCCGTAGCGCTCGCAGACGGGCAGCACCTCACGCTCGATCCCGCGGTTGAGGATGGAGTATGGCGGCTGCTCGGTGCGGAAGCGGTGCAGGCCGCGGCGTTCGGCGACCCAGTGGGCCTCCACGATGTCCGACGCGGGCATCGACGAGGAGCCGAATGCGCGCAGCTTGCCGGCCTGCACCAGGTCGGTGAGCACCGAGAGCGTTTCCTCGATGTCCGTGGCCGGGTCGGGGCGCAGCTGGAACAGATCGAGATGGTCGGTCTGCAGGCGGCGCAGCGAGTCGTCGACTGCGCGCACCAACCAGCGGCGTGAGGCACCTTGCCTGTTGGGATCGACGTCGGTGGCACCGCCCACGTCGCTGCCCATGGCGATGCCTCCCTTGGTGCCGAGGACGACGCTGTCGCGGCGTCCCTTCAGGGCCTTGCCGACGATCTCCTCGGATTCGCCGTGCGAATAGAGGTCGGCGGTGTCGATGAAGTTGATCCCCGCATCGAGAGCCTTGTGGATGATGCGGATCGAGTCGTCGTGGTCGGGGTTGCCGATGGCTCCGAACATCATCGTGCCCAGGCAGTAGGGGCTGACCTTGATGCCGGTGCGGCCGAGAACGCGGTACTGCATGCGTTGCCTCCTGTGGTCGGGGGTGAGATGTGGTGTGTCGTCAATCGATGCCGTACTCTGTGCAAAGCGGAATGACATTCCGAAACTATACGGAAAAGCTTTCCGGAACGCAAGGGAGGATCTGTCGTGACGAAGGACTCGGCATCGGCGACACGCGCCTCGGCCGGATCTGAGGGGCGTGACGCCCCCGCACGTTCACCGCGGCGCCGGCGAGCCGACGCGCAGCGCAATACCGACTCATTGCTCGAGGCGGCGAAGGAGGTCTTCGGCACTTCGGGTGTGGACGCACCGGCGAAGCAGATCGCCGATCTGGCCGGCGTCGGAGTCGGGACGCTGTATCGGCACTTCCCGCGGCGATCGGATCTGGTCAAGGCCGTATTCCAGCGGGAGGTGGACGCCTGCGCCGACGCCGGGCCTGCCCTGAGCGCCACACACGAGCCGGGAGAAGCGCTCGCCGGGTGGCTGCACCGATACGCCGAATTCCTTGCCACCAAGCGAGGTCTCGCCGCGGCGCTGCACTCCGGCGACCCGGCATTCGACGCACTTCCCGGCTACTTCATGCAACGGCTCGGGCCCACGCTCGAGTCACTGCTCGCCGCGGCGAGGTCCAGCGGCGAGGTGCACGCCGACATCAGCGCGAAGGATCTGCTGTATGGCGTTGCCAATCTGTGCCTCCCTGTCGCGGATGAGGGAATCGATCACAACCAGCGCATGGTCGCGCTGCTGATCGGCGGGTTGCGCAACGGGCCGGACACGAGCGCCTCCCGCCCGTGAGCGGTCAGGGCGTGTCGAGGCGCGCCCGACCGAAACGGCCCAACTCGCGCAGCGCGGCACCGGCCTCCGGCACGAGGGGCGCTGCCGCCTGGAACACGTGCACCTGGCCCTGCCAGATCTGCAGGCGCACCGGCACCCCCGCGGCGGCCAGGCGGTCGGCCATCACCTCGGCGTCCGGCCGCAGGATCTCGGCCGACCCCATCTGGATGAGGGTGGGCGGCAGGCCCCGCAGGTCGGCGTCGATCGGCTCGACGCGCGGGCCGGTCACCTCGTGCGCCGCGTCGACGGCGGCGGTGTACCG
The DNA here is from genome assembly GCA_964412865.1 of uncultured Intrasporangiaceae bacterium. Classification (GTDB taxonomy): domain Bacteria; phylum Actinomycetota; class Actinomycetes; order Actinomycetales; family Dermatophilaceae; genus Leekyejoonella. Next base: position 1,193 of record CAYPQR010000414.1, on the reverse strand, counting down.
CGCCAACGCACTGCAGGTGCGCGCCGAGAAGACGTCGTCCCCTGCCAGCCGAAGCCGGTGTGCCAGCGGGATATTCGCCCACCCGTCACGGCGGTGGACGGTGGCCTTGCGTTCGATCCCGAGATCGAGCAGCGGAGACATGCACATCAGCGCCGCCGGTGGCGGCAGGCCCTCGTCGCGTAGGCACAGCGCCATGAGGAATGCGAGGTAGCCACCGGCCGAATCGCCGGCGATCGCGATGCGGTCGAACCCGTGGTCGAGCAGCCAGCGGTAGCCGGCGAGGCAGTCGGCGACCATGTGCTCGATCGTCACCCGCGGCATCATCCGGAAGTCGACGTTCAGCGCAGGCACTCCGCATACGGCGGCGACATGGGAGACCAGGAGGCGGTGAGTCGACATGCTGCAGGTGACCAGTGCTCCGCCGTGCAGGTAGAGCACGGCTGCGGCGGGGGCATGACCGGTGTCGGCCGGCGTGATCCACTCCGCGCCGCAGGTCCGCAGGTGCACTCGCTCGACGCGGGTCCCCTCGGGTGCGGGCAGGCGTTCGGCGAGGTGATCGACGATGTGTGACGGCCAGATGACCTGGGGCAGAAAGCTCCAGGCGGTCAGGGTCGGTTTGATCGTCGTGCGCAGGGTCGCCGCCAGCAGGCGTGCGCGCGTGCTGACCTCGGCATGCTTCGTACGCACCGCCGTGACCGAGTCGACATCCGTCACCCTTGCCTCCTGACCCGTGATGCGCAACGGTGGAGTAGCGCCCGGCTCGCCGGGTCCACGCTAGGACACCGCAGAGGCTACTCGTGGGTAGGCCCGTCGACAGGTGAAGAGGTGAGCCAGATGCCGGCCATGGGACCGATCGATTCCGGGTTCCTCCTGGTGGAGACTCGCGAGCACCCGATGCATGTCGGCGGCCTGCAACTCTTCGAACCGCCGGACGGTGACGGCGCAGCCTTCGCACACGACCTGGTGCAGACGATGTATGACAGCCCCGTCGCGCGGCGCTGGCGTATGCGGCCCGGGGTGCCGGTCAGCAGCATCGGAAACTTCCACTGGCACACCGACGGCGACGTCGACCTCGACTATCACGTGCGGCGGTCGGCCGTGCCGAGCCCGGGCCGGTTGCGCGAACTGTTCGAGCTCACCTCCCGCTGGCAGAGCAGCCTGCTCGACCGGCATCGTCCGCTGTGGGAGATCCA
>CAYPQR010000413.1:0-3265 GCA_964412865.1 uncultured Intrasporangiaceae bacterium | reverse complement strand
GGGCTGATGCGCGGCGTGCTCAAGGAGCTCAACACCGGAGTGCGGGCGGCCAGCCTCGAACCGTTCGTGAAGCCGGAGTTGTGCATCACCCAGCTGGTGGAGGACAAGGCGGCATCCTGACCCCCGGCGCGGCACACGTCGGCGTCATCGCGCGAGCAGCGTCCCCCGCGCGCCGTGCTCCGCGTTGGTCATCGCGTGGTCGATGAAGCTGTAGTGGCCCGGTGCCGGGAGGGTGAACTCGACGAATCCGCCCTGCGCCGGCGCCAGATCGAGCGTCTGCGCCGCTCCGTGCTGGGCGTTGCCGCGCCGCACGAGGTAGGCACCCTCCTTGAACACCGTGTCGAACTGCGTCCCCACGACGTGGAATGAGGTGCCGAAATCCGGTCCGGCATCGACCACCCAGATGCGTATGCGGCTGCCCGCCTTCACGTGGATCGGCCGGTCGACGTACTGGTCGACGTACCCGTTGAACGTGAAGCCGTCGGGGTCACGCGCGGCGATCTTGTCGGTGTCGGCGATGCCGCCCTGCGGCCCGAGATACAGCTCGGACTGAATCATCACCAGGTTGGTGTCGACCTTGTCCAGCCCGGGCGGGTCGATGATCACCGCGCCATACATGCCGTTGGCGATGTGCAGCGACATGGGCATGGTGCTGCAGTGATAGAGCCACGCGCCCGAATGAGTGGCCTTGAATGTGTAGGTGAGCGACTTGCCCGGTGCCAGCGAACGCATCGGGCGATCCGGCGAGACCATTCCGGCGTGGAAGTCGATGCCGTGGTCCATGTCGCCATCGTTGACGATGCGGATCACGAAGGTGTCGCCGACGCGCCCGTGCAGGATCGGACCGGGCGCCGTGCCGTTGTAGGTCCACAGCGTCTGGGTGACGCCCGGGGCGACGTGCGTCTTCACGTCGCGAACGGTGAACGTGTAGTGGTGGACCGTGGTCTCGGAGGCGGGCCGAAGATGCGGATCGCGGGCTTCGAAGGTCGCCGGCGGCTTCGCGCCGAGGTCGAGGGCGGCGCTCTTGCCGGACTGCCCGTCCGACGGCTGCATACCGCTCATCGAGTGATCCGACGACGAGTCGGCCGCACCGATGACCTTGACACTCATGGTCATGCCGGCCGCCTTGTGACCCGGCACGGTGCACCAGCCGTCGAGGTCGTGCCGCACCGTGCCGACATCCAGGCGCGCGCTCTGTCCGTGTCGCAGCAGCGGTGTCTTGGGCCCGCCCTTGATGTAGAGATCGTGGCGCATCCGGTCGGTGTCGGTCACGTGCAGGATCAGGTGGGTGCCCTTGCGCACGCGAACGACGGACGGGGTGATGCGCATGTTGTCCAGCACGACGTCGACCGTCTGGGTGCGGCCGCTCTGGGTGGCGACGGCAGGCGGGTCGTCGGAGTGGCGCTGCCCGGCCGCCAGAGCGCCGCCGGCCCCCGCCATGAGGACGACGGCGACCGCCGCCGCGAGGACGCGGTGCATGCGGGCGCTGGAGCCGGCCCCTCGTCGTCGCGCCGTCCACCGTTCGTGGACGACGGCGAAGGCCGAGACCGGAATGAAGATCGTGACTGCGGCAACGGTCGTGGCACCCCCGATCTGCCAGGCGAGGTGATTGCCCAGCAGGTCTCCGCCCACCAGCCGAATGGCCAGGCCGACGTGGAGCAGCACCAGATGCGCGTAGAACGAGCGGTGGAAGGGCAGACGCACCCCGAGGACGGCCGGCACGATGACCGGTGCATGGCCGAAGATCATCGACATCACGAAGCCGAGGAATGCCGCATGGAGGGCGAGGTCGTAGGTGGCGACGGACCGGCCGAGATCCCCCGCGATCAGCCATGCCAGCCCGCTGGTCGCCAGCCACACGTATCCCGACAGCAGGCAGATCGCCATGAACCGGGTGACTCCGGCGATCTTGACGGTGCGTCGCGCGACGTCCCAGCGGGCACCCCATACGGCGAGGACCAGCAACCCGACGCCGGCGATGCGCACCCCGGTGGAGGCGGCGGGCGTGGCGCTGACGATCAGTCCGGCGAGGAACACCGCCGCGCCGACGCGGAAGATCCGCAGCGAGACCGGTGTCAGCATGGCCATCCGGGCGAGCTCCAGCCGCTCGCCGATGATGGTCAGGATCAGGAATCCGGCGAGCCAGGGCACGAGGTCGGAGATGCTGCGCCCGCCGAGCCACAGGATGGCCGCGCCGTACCAGCAGACGGCGCCGAGCGTCATGGCCTGCAGGTGCATGGCCGAGTCGATGCGCAAGGCGACGGCATACAGCAGCAACAGAGCGACGGCCGCTGCGGCCAGGAGCAGCCAGCCGATGTAGGCCGGCAGGCCCACGAGCAGGGCGAGGCCGCCCAGGCCGGCGAGCAGCGGGGCGGCAAAACCCCAGGGGCGGCGCAGCGCGACCGCTCGTTCGAGCGAGATCACGGTGCCGAGGAAGCCGAGGGTCATCAGCGGCCCGTGGTCGGCGGCGGTGGTCTCTCGAAGGGTGGGCAGCGGCAGCCCGAGCAACAACAGGCCGCCCCAGAGGGCGGCGAGGAGGCAGATCAGTCCGAGCACCATGAACGGTAGCCGCCGTCGCAGCGCATGGCCGGGCGGTCTGGGGGCGGCCGCGGGAGCAGAGCCTTGTGTGGCGCTCATCGGTGCGTACTCGCAAAGTGTCGACCGGCGCGGGAGAAGAGAACTTTGTGGGGGCGCTGACTCACCCTTGTATTTTTCATTAGTTCTGTTGTAAAAACAACTAGGGGCCCACCCACCGACTCACAGGAGCACCGCCATGACGTCCACCACCGCGATCGACGACCCGGTCGCGCAGCCGAATTCCGCCGTGATCAAGGCGATCCGCGCCCATCACGAGGAGATCGCGCAACAGCTGCTCGCTCGCACGAACGCCGTGCGCGACGCGGCTCGGCGTGACACAGAGGGCAGCATCGCGTCGGAGCGCGACGAACTGTGCCGATGGTACGAATCGGTCCTCGCGCCGCACATCAACGCCGAGGAGAAGACGCTGTATGCCGAGGGTTCGGCGCTGTCGGAGGCTCGTCTGCTGGTGCGCTCGATGCTCGAGGAGCACCAGGTGCTGAACGCAGCCGTGGGCGAACTGTCGGCTGCGACCACCCCGCTGGCTGCCGCGGAACTGGCCGCAGTGGTGCAGAGCCTGTTCGACGTGCACCTGACCAAGGAGAACGACCTGCTGGTGCCCGCTCTCGACCAGGCCAGCGTGCCGCTCGCAGACGTCCTGGACGGAATGCACGAGGTGCTCGGCGAG
>CAYPQR010000412.1:0-3275 GCA_964412865.1 uncultured Intrasporangiaceae bacterium | reverse complement strand
TGATCTGCACCCGCTTGCCGTCCAGCAGCGCCACGAACGCCGACTCGTCGAATCCTTCGGCGAGCGGGTCCGGCCCGAGCGTGGCGATGCCCGGCACCTGTTGCGGATCGGTCACGATGTATGCCGCCAGTCGCTTCCTGGTGCCGGCCTCGGTGAGGTCGAAGCCGGACCCGTCGGAAAACCTGCAGCGCAAGGCGATCGGCGACTTACCTGGCCTCAGCCTCGCCGTCGGCGCCTTGTCCGACCAACGCAACCAGCCGGCGCGGGCCAGGTGGAAGACCAGGTGGACGCCGTCGGCATCCAGGTCGATGAACTTCCCATGACGTGTCGCGCCGCTCACCACCAGACCCTGCAGCGCCTGCGGGGGCGGGTCATAGGTCTTGAGCACCGTGATCGAGCCGAGTTCGACCTGGGTGATGGCCAGGTCCGTTGTACGCTCGGCGAGAAACCGTGCCAACGCTTCGACTTCGGGCAGTTCGGGCATTTGGTCACCGGGCTTTCGAGCCGCGACGAGACTGCTGCACGGCGCCGGCCGTCGTCGGGGAGGGATCAGTGGCCCGATGCAGTCCCGCGCCCTGTAGCAGCCGGTGGATGGCGAACCCGTCCGATCCCTCGAACACCATCAGTCGCACCGGTCGGCCCCGCACGTCGTCCTTGGTCAGCGGGTGGCCGTGCGAGAGCATCTTCTGTGCGACGGTGAGTTTGCGGATCGCGATGCCGTCCACCGATTCCGGCCGCTCCAGCGCGAATTCCTCGTAGATGCGAGGGTCGTGCTGGCCGTCATCACCGACCAGAAGCCATCTGATGTGGGGGAATTCCATGGCGAGCCGGCGAAGCGACTCGCGCTTGTGCTCCTGCCCGCTGCGAAACATGGACTGCTCGGTCGGCCCCCAGTCGGTCAGCAGCATGGGCCCGATCGGGAATCCGTGCCGTCGCAGGAACCGGTCGAGCACCGGCTGGGTGTTCCAGGCCCCCGTCGACAGATAGATCACCGGCGACCCCGGATTGTGCGCGAGCAGTGAGCGATAGAGCGCCGGCATCCCGGGCACCACCTTGCGCGCGGTCTCTTCGAGCACGAAGGTGTTCCAGGCGGCATGCATCGGCCGCGGGAGGGACGTGATCAGGCACGTGTCGTCGATGTCGCTGATGATGCCGAATGTCGTCTCGGGGCCGATCACCTGCACGGATGCGGTGGCCGAGGCACCCTCGGCCGTGATCGTGGCGTCGTGCCAGCCCGGCGGCACACCGTGGTCCAGCAGGTCGACGTCGACATAGCCGCCGCGGTCGGTCGTCGTGGTGACGGTGGCCTCACCGAAGGTGATCGTGGCTTCGACACCGGCCAGCGGTGCCGAGAAGAAGACGCGGAACCCCCTGCGGCCACTGTCGGCGTCGGGCGCCGGCTCCTGCGCGTCCTGGCCGTCTTTGCTCAACACGACCCGAGCCATCACGCGGGCGAACGACGGCCCCCCGTAGCCCGCATACGCCAGCACCCGGCGACGCCAGCCGCGACGCCCGAGGCGGCGGGCGATCACGGCATTCATCGTGTCCTCGGCTCGCGAGGCCAGGTGCGGCTTGGCCATGAGGACAGGGTAAGCCCGGCCGACGACCGGCGGGAGACCGCAAGGTCACGGACCGGTTGCCGATCTCCGGTTGGCCGGACGCGTGACGTGTTCGCCACCTACGCTGACACGGTGACCATGACGCCGGACCCGCCGCAGCAGCCGCTGCGTGCCCCGTGGACGCCGAACCGGCGCCAGGTGTTGACCGGGCTGGGAGGGGCCGCGTTCCTCGCGGGCAGCGGCGGCGGCATCTGGATGACCAGGCCGCACGACGCGCAGCTCACGTTGCTCTCTCAGTCGGTCGCATTCGCGGGGCACGGCAAACGGGTATTGGTCGTGTCGCCCGACGCGATGGTGCCGGGCACCAGAGTGCTGAGGCAGGAGCGCACGCCCGGGCTGCTGCGCGACGCGCGCGACTGGCTGGATGCGGCCCCCGCGTGGTCGGACAGCGACTTCAGATCCGACCTGCGGCGCGGCGCACTGCTCGACCTGCAGGTCATGTCACAGGGCCTGCCCGCCCCGGTGGCCGGCTGGTCCGAGCGGTGGCGTTATGTATGGCCGCGCGACGCCTCGGCGGCCGCCGTCGCGCTCGCGGCGGCCGGGCAGCCCGACCTCGCCGCACGGACCATGCTCTATCTGCAGCGAATTCAGCATCCTGACGGCTGGTTCGAGGCTCGTTACGTCCCGGGCACCGATCGCTCACCTGATCGCCGCGCCCGTCAGCTCGACGGCACCGGCTGGGTCATCTGGGCGGTCGACAGGATGTGCCAGATGGTGCCGGACGGGCCGGCATACGCCCGTCGGCTGCGCCCGATGCTGGTGCGGTCGACCGGGCGGATCCTGCAGAGCATCGCCACCCGCACCGGGCTCCCCGCACCGTGCCCCGACTACTGGGAGGTGTCCGAGCGCACCACCACCTTGGGGACGTGCGCCGTGCTGGCGGCGGGCCTGGAGGCGGCCACCAGGGTGCTGTCGATCGCCGGTGAGCCCGACCTCGCACAGTCGGCCGCGCGGGGGCTGGACCGCCTCGACGCGACCATCCACCGCAACTTCGCGGTCTACGGGTATCCGCGCCATCCGGGCCGCAGGGACCCGGACGCCGCGGTCGCCTTCATGCTGCCCCCGTTCCGCAGTGTGCCGGCGGTCGGGGCCCTCGACGCGTTGCACGACTCGGCTCACGCGATGGCGCGTCCGGCGGGTGGGCTCGCGCCGGGTGCCTCCTGGAAGCGTGACGGTGTCAGCTGGACCCCCGAGACCGCGCTGTATGCGGTGGCCTCGGCCGCGAGCGGCGACCGGGCGGGTGCGCTGCGTTGGCTGCACTGGCTGGCCGACCACCGCACCTCGGCAGGGTCGTTCCCGGAGAAGGTGCTCGCCGACGGACGGCCGGCCTCGGTGGCGCCGCTCACCTGGACGGCGGCGCTGGTCCTGCTCGCCCTTTACCACCTCTCCTGACGCGAGAAGCGGGTACGGCGACCGGTCAGCTGTCGTCGCCGGCCGTGACGAGTTCGGCATCCTCCAGGGAGCCGGGCTCGGGCACGCCGCGCTGGTCGTCGTCGATGTGGCGGAAGAGGCTGCGCCCTGCCAGCAGCACGATCACACCGAGGATGACGGCGCCGGCGCCGACCCAGAACGGCAGGTGGACGCTGATGTTCTCACCGAGCTTGCCGGCCAGCCACGGCGCGACGGCGCCGCCGCCGAACCGCACGAAGCTGTATG